>JALYQJ010000437.1 GCA_030855875.1 Acidobacteriota bacterium | reverse complement strand
GTATAGCTGAGATTCTTTAACCGTTTTTCGGATTTTTTCCTCATCGCTTTCGGAAAACCACGTCCAAGCCGTAAAACTGATCAGACAAATCGCCGCCAAAGCCGCAAAACCGAGTGCGAACTTCGACTTAAAGCGCGAAGAAACAATTTTTTCGTCCGAACCTTTTTCCGCTTCAGGCGAAACGAGTGGATATTCCGACGGTTCGTATTTAAAAGGGATCGGAACATTATTTTGATGAGGCATCGAAACATCATTTTCGTCTGCGCTAACATCGCCGACAAACGAGTAGCCGCGCCCTTTAATGGTTTCGATATATTCTTTGCCGGGCGCGAATTCGGCGAAAACCTTTCGCAGTTTACTGATATATTGAGCGATATGAATCGAAGTTATTCCGAGCGGATTGTCCTGCCAAACTCTTCCGATCACTTCGTCGTGCGCCGTCAATTTTTTCGGATTTTCGATTAAAACCGCCAAAACCCGCAGAGGTTTTTCCCCGACATTTTTTATCATCCGGTCGTTGTGATAAAGCGAAAGCCGGACGGTATCGAACCTAAATTCGTCGAAGCAATAAATCTTGTCTGGAGGGTTTTGCATAGCTGTTGTAAGAATGCCGAATATCTCAACAATCGCGGTAAAAGTTTCAGAGCGGATTTGCCGAAATTCAAAATCCGGCTAAAACAAAGGAGTTGAGCGTTCGATTCACAAATCTTTTATAAAAAATTCACATTAAATACATAGCTTTTTCGCTTTTTTCCAATATAGTTTGAAGCGATAAAAGCAAAAACTTGAGTGATTGTTGGCGGCAATTAAATATGCCGTTCAAATTCCGCTGAATCTGTAAACCTGCAAACTCGCGGCTGAAACAAAATTACTGAAACGGAATTCTCAAATTATTCAATCCCGTTTTTCCGGATTTAGAACCTGAAAAAAAAGTCGACGGTTTTTTGTAAAAAGCGAATAAATATTAGCACCTGTTAAAGCGCGGGGCAAGATTTTTTTCGATTAAAACACGAAAAATTTAGCAGTTCTCAATGTGTTTTGAGCGCCACCAAACGAATTCGCGTGGAATTTCGCTTAAATCAAGGTAAATGGCATTAATTCATCGCCGCCGATGATTGTCTTTACTGTAAATAGAAAAAATAAAAATAAAAATGGAGGAAATAATGAAAAGAAGAATTTCAGCGCTTGTCGGGATTTTATTTTGCGTCGTTGCTTTTCCTTTGACGGTTTGGGCGGACAGCAAGACATATACGCCTCCGGCGGAAAAGGGGGAAATTTGGATCGTTGTTAGACACAAAAAGTCTTTCCCGCCGGGAAAAACAAATGTTTCCGTGAGATGGGGAAGCTGGTCGAAGAGCGGAAGGTTCGACGCTTCAGCGGGCAGATATAGTTACGAAGGAATTGTTATAAGGCTTAACCACAAAAAAAATGATTCCGTTCCGCTTACGGTGTCAACCGACGGTTCTATTGTCAACGTTTATCAGGGCGGAGAACCAAGCCAGAAAGGAAACTCGGTTTGGCAGTATCAAGAATGGTAATTTGCTTCGTGCGGCGACCTGCTGAGGCGAAAAATAAATTTTTCGATGACTATTCGGTCGTCCTTTATCGAATTTGAGCGGAATACATATAGGAGAAAAACAAAATGGCGGATTGTAAAGGCTGCGGCGGAAGCGGCAAATGTTCAAAATGCGGCGGCGACGGCAGACAAGGATTGCTGTCGGGCTGTTCAAAATGCGGCGGTTCGGGCAACTGCACGGTTTGTAAAGGTTCGGGCAAGCAATGACATTAAAAAAAATCTGTGCAATTTCCGCTGAAAATGTTAGTATGCTTTCACTCAAAGCATTACCCAAATATTTTTAGTCCGAAAGTCGCAAGATTATGTCCGGTTTTTGATTCGGCAGACGACGGTTTATATCGTTTGAAAAGATGCCGTAAAAACATAATTCTTAGCTTGCGGACTATCTTCGGAGGAAAACGAATGAAAAAATGTCCGAGTTGCAGCCGTATTTTCGACGATTTGCAGTCATTTTGTCTGGAAGATGGTTCGCCGTTGTTAATCGTTCCGGCAACGAATTCGCAGGAAACGGTTGTTTTGCCGCGTCGGAAAAACAAGTTTCCGTTCGTTCTCGGCGGCTTATTACTCGCCGGAGTATTAGTAATCGGTGGATGGCTTTTGCTCGGTTCACGAGCGAACGACAGCAATCAAAGCAACCGGCAAATAGCGGTCGCCACTCAAACGCCTGTTCCGTCGCCAAGCCCAACGCCGACGGAAACACCGACACCGCTTCCGAGTCCTTCGCCGTCGCCGACAGTTTCGCCCGAAGCTAATTCAAATATTTCGGCAAATTCCGAAACGAAACCCGAAATATCCGCCAACTCGAAACCGGCGGACGAAAGCAATCCGGCGAAACCTCTGCCGGTAATAATGAAAGCCGAAGACCATTCGGTTTTATTCGCTCTGCACGAATGCCGAAAATCGGGAAGCTCAATTACCTGCTTATTTTCATTGACGAATAAAGGTCAGGATCGCGAGTTCCAGCTTTGGGGCTACAGAAGTGATTTGTTTGATGAATTAGGCAACGGCTATAAAGGCTCGGACGCGCAAATTGCCAATCAAACAGGCAACTCGCCTACAATCGGTTTCATTAACGGGGTAACGACACGAGCGCAGATGACTTTTGAAAATGTCGAACCTAGCGCCACGAAAATAACGCTTTTGAGCATCGGTTTTGATGTCGGGAACGATGAACGCTTATCGGTTAAATTCCGCAATGTTCCGTTAATCGTTTCCAAATAAATTTCTAACCAGTATCTAATTCAAAGGAGAAACACAATGCCAACAAAAAATATTCTGTTTATGACTACAATAATTTTCCTGACAATCGCAACTTCATGTAGCGAAGCCAATCTTTTGGGAGGTTCAGGTCCATCAGAGAATGATGCCAAAGCAGCAATTGAAAAAGTTATAATCAAGAACATGAGCGGTTGGATACCGGATCCACTTTGGCTATCGAAGGAGCAGGTAAAAGTTAATTCAGTTCAAATTCTGCGAAGAGGTGATTATAACGACACGGGCAAATATTACCCGGTACAAGTGAAAACGGAAGGAAGTTTCGTCCAAAGGTCAATAGACGGAGGTCAAATGTCGGGATTGCCGCCTCAAAGAACTTGCACGTTTAGCGGCAGCGGAGAGTTTCGACTATCAAAAAATGACTACGGAGAGTGGGTCGCGCAAGTAATCGGTAACGATGAATTAAATAAGGATTTCAAGACAAATTGCGGTAAATAGTTATGCGTCAATAATCTGATGATGCTTGCTGTCCGGTAATAACCGAATTCATCTGAAATTTTAACTCCATTTATAATTAGTTTCGCTTTAACGTCAAGCAAATGCGGAATTTTGAAGTGATTTTTATTTTTACTTAGGAGATTGTTATGAACGAACCATTTGAAACAGTTCAAAAAATTTGCCCTAACTGTGGTAAAGCAACGGATACGGATGCCAGATTTTGTAAATACTGCGCTTTTGATTTAAATAGTTCGGGCATTAATCAGAGTGTTTCAACAGAAATAAATCAAACCCGAACAAAAAATAATACTCCGATTATTTTAGGAGTTGCTGGTCTACTGGTTGTCGGAATTGTCGGCTTGATAATTTTCCTTTACGCATCAAAACCAAATCAAACAGTTGCGGAGAATGTGAATTCTGTTTTGCAAGAACCGGCTTCAACTTTAACTCTTGGCGAAAAAGCGCAGCAACTTGAAGAGAAAATTCTGCGCGGCGAAGCGTTAAGCGCAGGTGAATTTGAAGGTGTTTCTGCTGAAGAACTTCGTATTTTAAGAAATGTGCATTTTGCCCGTTATGGTCGCAAATATGAGAAACCGGGACTTGGAGATTATTTTTATAGTCGTTCCTGGTATAAACCAAGTGACGATTATAAGGACAGCCTAATTAACGTGACGGACAAAGATAATATTAATTTGATAGTGGCGGCGGAAGCGGTTTTAAATAATCAGACTTTAGCTGCGGTTTCACCAACTGCCACACCAGAGACGGAAGCAAGCCCAACTCCTGTTACGGGGGAACTTACCCGCGACGTTGCGCTTTCTCTTTTAGCAGGCTGGCGGAAAGATGTTACTTGCAATTTTCCCAGAGAGGGCAGGGCAGCGGTGGAGCGTTTGATGAAAGATAAAGTTATAACCTGCGAAAAATTCTATCCGATGCAGGGTTATACAGACAACTGGACTTGGAAAAACTGCACCCCTACCGCGAAAGTGAAAGACGCGACCGTTGATTATTGGGGTATCAAAGTACCCATCGGGTATAAAG
>JALYQJ010000477.1 GCA_030855875.1 Acidobacteriota bacterium | reverse complement strand
ACAAAACTCGAAGCCGTTTTAATTGGTGAAGAATTGCGTGAACTTTCAATCGAAAAACAATGGGAAATCAACAAACGTATTGAAACGACGATTGAAAAATACGATCTGAAGCCAGACGGCGACACTTTCGCTCAAACTTTCGCTTGTCCGCTTTTTGAAAAAGGTGTCGGCTGCCTGATTCATTCGGTCAAGCCCGCGCCGTGCATTCAACACGCCTGTTACGAACGACCGGAAGATTTGCCGCCCGACGCGCTTCAAACCGAAATCGAATCGCAAATCGAAAAGCTGAATGAACAAACCTACAAACAAATTCCGCAATGGCTACCGCTTCCGGTTTGGCTTTCGCAAATAAATCCTTTATAAGAAAAATTAGTCACGAATCAAACGAATCAACACGAATAAAAAATAAAAATAATTCGTGAAAATTCGTGTAATTCGTGGCTAACTGTTTTTTAATTTCCCGCCGAGAATCGTCATCGGAATCAGCAACACAAGAAACGGAATGTGATACCAAAGCGGCGCGTTATTCCAAAAGATTGATTGAATATAAATTCCAAAAAGCAAAAGCAAAATGCCGAGTCCGAGTGTTGATTTCGTGTTTTCACGCGCAATCGAAGCCGCCAAAAAGCCCGCAATTATCGAAAAAATCACGCTTCGGATTAAAGCGATAATCAAAATGAGCGAATCGGACATAAATAGCGTTTGGTTAAGAGCCGCCGATTCCAAATCCGTCTGATGTTTGCCATACCAATCCGGTGAAACCGCCATCAAAACAAAGTCGCTTCCAACCCAAAGCACCGACCAAATAATAAAACCGACAATGATCGCTAAAATTATTCGCACCATAAAATTTTCCTCCTTAAAGTTTCGATTTAAAGACAAAAAGAACAAAAGAAATTTTCCCGAAATTCCCCTTGTCCCTTTTGTTTTGCCTTTGCCCTCAGCAAATTTGTTTACGCGACTCTCTTTTTCGCGGTCGTCGCGGCGACAGGTTTTTCCTGCGTCGTTTGCGAATTTGTCTTTTCGATTCGCGCTGTAATTCTCTTGTCTAAATCTAAAATCTGTTCCGTCGTCAGATGATAAATATTCGACTGATTATGATAAATTCGTGCGCCGGTCACAATGTCGGATTGCTTGAAACCGTGAGCTTCGGCTTTTTTGATTAAATCGTCAATCGTCATTTCGTTCTGCACCAAAGTCAGCGGTTTTCTTTCTTCGATAAACTCCGGCACTTCCGATTTTGCAGGTTTTTCAAACGCTAATTCCAACGCTTGTTCGCCGCGCATATAATCGAGAAAATCCTTGAAACCGATGTTGCCGGTCATTTCAAACCCGACTTCAAACGCGGGTGAATTGCTTTTGACAACCTGAAAAACTCTCGTGATTTCGCCGGCACGTTCCTGCATAGAAACTTCGACCATCACGTCAACAAAGTATTCCAAACCCGAAGCCGTCATCGGCAAAATGCGCCCGACTTCATTATCTTCCTTCGCTTCTTTGCCTTTCGCCGGAATCTGGTCGGCGATGACGACGCATTTTCCGCTCTCAAAACAAAGTTTTCGCAAAACAGACTGCAAAATCATCTGGTCTGCCGCTAATTCTTCCGCGCTCGGCTGCGCCAGCGGATCACCTGTTTTTTCGCGCACGGCTTCGATCATTTCCGAATGTTTCGCGCCGAAATACGCCGCCCAACTGTCGAGCGCGAAACAGCCGTAATTTTGCTCGCGTCCGTCGCCGTTAATCGCCCACTCGATAAATTCCGGCAATTCGTCGGTTTGCTCGATTTCGAGCGCGTCAAACTGTTCGCCGACACCACGCAAAAGCCGCGCCTTGCGTTCCATATCGAAAATGCAGAGTTTTCCCAAACCCGCTTCCGCCATCGAACTGATAAAATGACTTTTCCCAACGCCCGCGCCGCCGCGAATCGCCATAATCAAACGCTGTTGTCTGGGAATCCGGCTCAAAGGATTAATTTTCGGTTTATTCGTATTTTTCATCTTTCTTTCTCCACTTCTTAATGTTTACCCTTATTTATTGTTTCACAAATGCCTACCGTCAAAGGCATTGCGTTTCATTGATGCAACAAATCTAGCACAAGTTGTTTCCCGTTTCAAGAGTGAAACAATATTTTTACAAAAATTTTTCGTATCTAAAATCTAAAAGCGACGAACCATCTTGATCCGCCGCCTTTAAGTTTGAAATTAACGGGTTGTATTATTTGACTTCAAATTGATACGGGAGAACCGCCATTGTTTCACCGCGCTTTAGATTTTCAAATAAAGGCGCGTAATAAAACAGTTTACGCAAATCTTTCGGCAGCGCGTTGACGAGCGCGTCCTGTTGCGCTTTTTCCTTCGCGCTGACGGTCGCTTCTTCGTCATTGCTGAAAAGCGATGCTAAAAATGGTTGCGGTGCGGGGAAAACGATGCGCTTGACATCTTTGTCGGCGGGCAGATTCGCCAGTTCTTTGGCGATTTCAATCGCGCGGTTTAAGCCGCCGAATTCGTCAACCAGACCTTTTTCCTTTGCCTGCGCTCCGGTCCAAACTCGTCCCTGCGCGACTTCGTGAATTTGTTCGACGGTGCGCCCGCGCCCCTGCGCGACTTTCGGCACGAAATTGTCCCAGTAAAAGAAATTTGCGCTGCGCTGAAAAACTTCTCTTTCTTCATCAGTCCATTTTTTGTCTTCGCGGAAAATCCCCGCGTTTTTGCCGCGCGTGATGTATTCGTTTGTCACGCCGAGCCATTCATACAAACCGCCGATTACCGGACGACCTAAAACAACACCGATTGAGCCGGTGACGGTCGAAGGTTCGGCGACGATTTTGTGCGAATTGGCGGCGATATAATAACCGCCGGAAGCCGCTACGTCGGACATCGAAGTGACGACCGGCTTTTTCGTTTTCGCGTGTTCGAGCGTGTGCCACATCAAATCGCTCGCCAGAGCCGAACCGCCGCCGGAATCTACGCGCAAGACAATCGCTTTAATTGATGAATCGTCCGCCGCGTCCTTTACGGCTTTGACAATCGTATCCGAACCGATGGTTTGCGCTCCGCCGAAAGAACCGTCTGAGGATTTGCCGGTCATTATGATACCGGAAGCAAAAATTACAGCGATTCGTTCACCGTTATTCAAACCGAGCGATTCGGGCGTAACTTCTTTATAACTGCTTGCGGATGTCAATCTCAATTCGTCCGATTCTTTATAACCGAGTGCATTCTTAAATTCGCGGTAAACTTCATCGCGGTATTTCGCGCCGTCAATCAAATTCTGCTGCTGCGCGGCAATTGCGTTATACGGCGCGTTATCAATAATCGCTTTGACATCTTCCGGCGATTTTTTACGCGCGGCGGCGACTGCTCCGATCACCCGACCGTAATAATCATCTAAAATCGCGTTGACCACTTCGCGTGATTCCGGTGAATGATCGGTGCGCGTGAAAGATTCGTTCGCGCTTTTATATTTGCCGACGTGAACGTCTTCCCATTGAACTCCGAGTTTGTCGAGCGAGCCTTTGTAAAACTGTGACTGCGCGGCAAAGCCGTAAATATAAAGATCGCCGGTCGGCGGCAGATAGATTTTATCGGCGGCGACGGCAATGTAATATTCTTTGTTCGACCCCATTTCCATATAGGCATAGACGGGTTTGCCGGACGATTTAAAATCTGCAATCGCGTCACGAAGTTCGTCCGCTTTGCCCCATCCGATGCCCGGAAAATTTATGTCGAGCAGAACGCCGCCGATGCGCGAATCAACTTTCGCTTTGCGAAGCTGCGTTAAGACTCCGGCGAAAGAGGTTTTCGGCTCCATCCCGAAAAGTCTCGCGGTCGGGTCTTCCGCCGAAAAGTCCGGCAAATCGCCCGAAATTTTCAAAACAAGAACGCTGTTTTCCGCCACATTCGGTTTGCCGAGCGATTCCATTAATAATGCAATTCCGATAATTGCCACTAAAAAAACGGCGAAAACGATTCCGCCGACGATGAGAAGAACTTTTGCTGTTTTTGACATTGCCATAATTCGGTTAAATTAACTCCAAAACTAAAATCACCTGTAATTTTACGTTCGAGAACGGAAAAAGTTTTGCAGGGAAAAAATTAGGACGCGGTATTTGGCATATTTCGCAGATAATTTCCTCGCTGGCTCTGTTATAAGTTGAATTTCCAGACAGCCTCACAGTAAAATACGACTAAAATTTGCTTTCAGCTATAAAAACATTCGGGAAAACAATCTTGCCTTAATTGATAAGCGCAAGATTGTTTTAGAAGTCTACAATGGAGGAATTATGACTGTAGATGAACAAGTAACCATTACCGATTTAATGCAAAAGAACGGATTTGAGTCGGCAATTTTCAAACCTGAAGAACTGCACTTTCAAAAAACCGAAAATATTGAATCCGTTCAAGTAACTCTGTCAAATAATTTTCCTTATTACGTTAAAACTCAATACGCTAGCAGCGATATGCCTGATAAGCAGGCAAGGCAGACATTGATGCTTAAAAATTTCCAAAAGGTAAAAACATTTGCCGAGAGTGACGTGAATAATGTTATTAATCATCTGAAACAGGAATTTAACAAATGATTAAAAGGCGGCGGCTAAAGTGCATTGAAATATTTGTGAACCCTAAAACGCAAAGCACTTTAAAATCCGCGTCTCAACATTGTTATAAACGCAATTCCTAAATTCCGCTATTCGCCGCGCCGTCAAAAAGCGCGGTCTTCTCGTTTAAAGAATCTCTGATTACAATACTTCTCCGATATAAAATTTCTCAAAATAAAGAGCCTTGATTTTCCAGACTTTTCACGTCAACCGTCTTTTGTCCGAACGAGTTTTTTAATTTATTGACGCTCGACGGAGCGTGACCTTCGTAGAAATTGCTGAAATAAGCGTAAATATTTCGCGCCTGTATCCTTTCGATTTCGCCTTTCCAGATTTGCAGATTTGTGTCGCCTTGACGATAAACTTTATCGAATTTAACCAAATCGCGCTCGCCCATAAAACGAATGTAAGCGAAATCGCTACGTAGTTTTTCGATTGCTTCAAAAGTCATTTCGCGCGGAATCCAACTGCCTTCGACCAGACAAAGCGCGACGTTATTTTTTTCCAGTTCTTGATATGTCCAATCAATCAGCCAGTCGCGGTGGCGAAATTCTACCGCGAAACGAATATCCTGCGGCAGCCACGCCAGAAAGTTTTTCAACGCGGCGGCATTCTCCTTATTCGCTTCAAAATGCGGCGGAAGCTGAATCAAAACAACGGCGAGTTTTTCCTTGAGCAGAAGAATTCTCTCGCAGAATTCGGTAACGATTGGAAACGATGTTTCGCGCAAAAGATGCTCGTGCGTAATTTCCTGCGGCATCTTTAGCGAAAATGTAAAATTTTGCGGCGTTTTTTTATACCAATTCTCAATTGTCGAACTTGGCGGAATCGCGTAAAACGTCGAATCAACTTCGACCGTATCGAAAATTTCGGCATAAAGTGCGAGCATTTCATTCGGTCGTGTGCCGCGCGGATAAAAAATCGTTTCGTCGCCCGCTTTCGTCACCCAATCGGCGTAATTCCAGCCCTGACAACCGACGTGGATTTTGGATTTTAGATTTTGGATTTTGGATTCTTTTTTAGATTTAGTATCAAGTTTCTTGTCCGATTTCATCTGTGTTTATCTGTGTAAATCTGTGGTTAAATAATTTTTCGCCTTTATTTTGCTTAACATACGGTTAAACCGATCATAATTTTTGACGTAATTTATCATAAAATACACTTTAATTTTAACGCAAAGACGCAAAGACGCAGAAGCGCAAAGTCAAGAATATTAACGATTTGGACTTTGAACTCAAAGTCCGAATTCCGATTTTAAGCTGAAAAACTTTGCGTCTTCGCACCTTTGCGTCTTTGCGTTAAAAATTTTCCCGATAATTTGTTAAACTCGTAAACTTATGGCAAAGAAAGGTTCTGTTTTAATTTGTGACGACGAAGAAATAATGCGTGACGTGCTGGAAACGATTTTGACCGGCGCGGGCTACAAGGTTGATTTAGCGAAAACCGGCGAAGAAGCTCTCGAAGCCTACGAGCAAAAACCTTATGATGTTGTTTTAATGGACGTTTCGATGCCCGGAATGGGCGGGCTGACCGCGCTCGGAGAAATTATCAAATTGGATTCGGAAGCCGTCGTTTTGATGATTACGGCTTACGCGACCTTCGACACGGCGATTTCCGCGTGGGAAAAAGGCGCGAACGGAATCATCCGCAAACCTTTTCAAAACGAACAAATCGTCGTCCGCGTCGCCCGCGGCGTGAAAAATCGGCGCAATGAAGAGGAACGGCAGACGCTGCGGCAGGCGATGACGCGCTCGGTCAAACGCGACGCGATAATCGGGCGTTCCGATAAAATGGAAAATGTTTTCCGGCTCGTCGAACGGGTCGCTCCTGCTCGTTCGACCGTTTTGATAACCGGCGAATCAGGAACCGGAAAGGAACTCGTCGCCAAAGCGATTCACGAGGCGAGTTTGCGCGCCGCCAACCCGTTCGTCGCCGTCAATTGCTCGAATATTCCGTCGGATTTACTCGAAAGCGAGCTTTTCGGACACACGCGCGGCGCATTCACCGGCGCGTTCGCCGCCAAAAAAGGTTTGTTTGAAGTCGCCGACGGCGGCTCGTTATTTCTCGACGAAATCGGCGATTTGCGACCGGAAACGCAGGTTCGCCTTTTGCGCGTCATTCAGGAGCGCGAATTTACGCCGATTGGCGAAACCGCGCCGACCAAAGTTGATGTTCGCATCATCGCCGCCACGAATGTTGATTTAAAGGAAGCCGTCAAAACTGGGGTTTTCCGCGAAGATTTGTATTACCGCCTGTCGGTCGTCCCGATTGAGCTTCCGACTTTGCGCGAAAGAAACGAAGACGTTCTGCCGCTCGCGCAGCATTTTATTCGCAAATATAATGCGGAAAACGGGCGCGAAATTTCGGAAAGTTTATCGCCCGAAGTTCTTTCGCTGCTCGAAAATTATTATTATCCGGGCAACGTCCGCGAACTCGAAAACATAATCGAACGCGCCGTCGT
>JALYQJ010000383.1 GCA_030855875.1 Acidobacteriota bacterium | reverse complement strand
TTGAGGCGATCCACGCCGCGCACCGTTCCGACGTAAATATTCCCCGCCAAATCTTCGACAACGCACCTGACATTATTGCTCGAAAGTCCGTCGGCGGTCGTGTAAGTTTCAAATTTCGGGCGCGGCGCGGTCGGGTCGTCAATGCGGCTCAGTCCGCCCATCGCGGAAGAAATCCACAGGCGATTCGCCCGGTCAAGATAAAGCCCCGTGATAAAACTCGCAGGCACGCCGTCAGCCGTCGTAAAAACGGTGAAGCGACCGTCCGCGTAACGCGCCAGTCTGCCTTCGTAAAAGCCCATCCAGAGGTTTCCTGCTTTGTCCTCGGCAAACGTCGAAGGCGCAATCAAAGGCAGCAATCCTTCCGCCTCCGTAAAAACGTGAAAGGTATTTGTCGAGCGTTGCCATCTGGTCAGACCGCTTCGCACTTGATGTCCCGAACGGGTGCTAATCCAAACATCGTCGGCGGCATCTTCAAACACGCGATAGGCATCGGCACTTTTCAGACCGTCGCGTTCGGAATAGACGACAGGCTGCCGCCGCGTAAGTTCCTCAAATTGCCCGATGCCTGAAAAACGGTAAAGCCCCAGATTTGTCGGCATCCACCAATCGGCTCGGCTGTCGGGAAATCCGACGTTTGATGTCCATGTGAATCTGGCATCGGCGGGCAGATTGGGACGCACGGTGTCGAAACCTTTTTCGTTAAAGCGACTGATGAGAAAATCGCCGTTCACCACATACAATTCGCCATTTTGATTTTCATAAATCGAGTGAATCCGCAAATCGCCCAAGCCGTCCGATTTATCAAAAGTGGTCATCCCGTTGGTCAATAATTTACTCGCGCCGCCGCTCTGGTTGCCGACCCAGAGATTGCCTTCGACGTCTTCAGCCAGAACCCCACCGCTTTTTTCGATTATTCCTTGCGTGTCGTTGAAGTTTTGCAGACGCTCACCGTCGAACACAGTCAAACCCCGATGGTTAGCCAGCCACATCCGCCCGTCGGATATTTTCAGCAAACCCGTTACAGGGTTATCCGGTAATCCGTCCGCGGTGTCGAAATGAACGGCTTCGCCTTCCGGCAGACGCGAAAAATTATCTGAGGCAAGGTTGCCAACGTCGTTTTGAGGCGCGGGTAAATAACGCGCCGTATATTGATCGAAACCGGAGAGCGCGACGAGCGGTTCGGGATTGAGAACGTAAAATCCTCTGAGATGCCCGATCCAGATTCTTCCCTCGCCGTCTTCCTCTAATGCCGTAACAATATTCTCGCCCGATGTCGGGGGAAGGACATATTGAATCGTCCGACTATCCGGCAGACGGCGCGTTACGCTGTCTATGGTAATTAACCAAAGGCTGCCGTCCCGCCCTTCTTGAAATCCGCCGACGGCGAAATTTTTTCCGGGCTTCACGGGCAAGCCCAACTCGATTTGACGAAATGAAAGGCGATTGCCGGTTTCTTCAAGCTGATATAATCCGTCGCCTCCAGCCCAGAGTTTTCCCGCCCGGTCTTCAAACAACAGTGGAAAATTAATATCGCTAACCTTTTCGGCGTTGAGCGTAACGCGATTGTCGGTATCGTCCGACGTTGGAGTAACGGGCGGCGCGACGGCTTTCGGGTCAAAGCGGTAAATGCCGCCTCCGCTGGCGGCTATCAAATAAACGCCGTCGCGCGTTTCCAGAATGTGATTGACGGTCGGATAAGAGGGATTTTGACCGATATTGTAAGTGGTAAAACGAACTCCGTCAAAACGGCTCAAGCCGTCGCGTGTGCAAAACCAGAGAAAACCGCGCGAATCACGCATGATGTGTATAATCGCGCTGCTGCCAAGCCCGTCGGCAGTCGTATAAACCCGCACGGGCAATTGTTCGGCTCGCACACCGACCATCACCGACAAAAACAGCAAGAAACACAACCACACCCGCGAACCGGATAAGACTTGAAAATGGCTGCCGCGTGTATTGCTCATTTGCTTTGATATTGAGTTGGGCAAGTAAATTTACGCTCTATGTTACTTCAAATCTTTTTTGGACGCGAATAGATAGGGACAAGATGGACAGGATAAAAAAACTATCGTGAAAATTCTGTCCATTCTGTTAATTTTTTATGATAAAATGCGTCAATTATGAAGATACTTGTTGCTTTGCTTTCGACGGTTTTGTTTTTCGTCAATATTTCCGCGCAAACGAAAACTGATTTACAAAAATTAATCGAAACCGAAACCGCCTTTGCCGATGCCACTGCTGAGAAGGGAACGAAGCAAGCCTTTGCCGGATTTCAAGCCGACGACGGTGTTGTTTTTAATCCGACGGCGTTGCGCGGTAATTTGTTTTGGTCGAACGCGAAGGAATTGCCCGCGCTGCTCGTCTGGAAAACGTCGCGGGCGGACGTTTCTTCGACCGGAAATTTCGGCTACACGACCGGCGGCTGGGAATTGCGACCGACCGGGAAAGCCGATAAAATGACGGCTTTCGGGCAGTATGTGACCGTTTGGAAAAAACAGACTGACGGAAACTTTAAAGTCGTTTTGGACATTGGCGTTCCATTTGATAAATCGGCGGTGAAACAGGTTTCCGACGCGCCGAAAGATGCCGGAGCGGGCGAAAAATCGCCGAAAACGAAAATTGATATGGGAACGCTGACCGATATTTTCTCCAAGAAAAGTCTGTCGCAGGGATATTTCAATTATTTAGCCGAAGACGCAATCGTTTTGCGCGATAATTACCAGCCGTTTTACGGCAGAAAACAGGCTTTTCTCGAACTCGAAAAACTCGATAAAACCTTTCCGCCCGACGGCTTTCTCGAATTTCAGGCGAGCATTTCCCCGAATTACGGAAATATGATGGCGGCGTGGGGAATTTACCAGTTAAAATTCAAAGACAACTCGTTAAAAAAATGGAATTTTTTGCAGATGTGGAAATTCCGCGACGGAAAATGGCAGATTGTCGTTGATGTTTTAACGCCGGTGAAAAATTAAAGTTTATGAAAAAAATTATCTTTACATTTCTTTTGATTTTTGTTGCGGCAAATGTTTACGCGCAGACAAACGCGGATTTGCAAAAAATTTACGAGACCGAAAAAGCCTTCGAGCAAGCTGCCGCCAAAGAAGGGTTGAACCAATCGTTCGTCGAATTTTCCGCGCCGGACGGAATCTGTTTTTTTCCCGGTTATCCGGTCAACTGCCGCGAATATTTTAAGTCGCAGCCCGCGTCGCCGGCATTTCTCACGTGGAATCCGACATTTATTGACATTTCATCAAACGGCGCATTGGGCTATTCGATTGGAAATTCCGTTTTTCGACCGAAAGGTAAAGACGGCGCGGATGCTATTTTCGGGCAGTATCTGAGCATCTGGCAGCGGCAGCCGGACGGAAATTATCGGACGGTTTTAGACACCGGAATTTCACACGCCAAACCCGACAAACTTGAAACGGATTGGAAATCGTCCGCCGATGCGGGCAAAGAACTCAACGCTCAAAAATCTTCCGCCGCCGATAACGTCAATGCGTTTTTTGAAACGGCTACGCGCGGCGGTTTGAGCAAAGCGTATAAGATTTTCGCTGCCGAAGACGTTCGTGCATTGCGCGAAAATCAGTTTCCGATAACGGGCAAAAGCAATCTGATTGAAGCGGCGAAAAAGGATAAATCTACAGTTTCATTCGCCAAACGAAGCGTGTTTTTTGGCGCGGCGGATATGGCGTATATCACGAATTCATATGCGCTGACAAAAAAAGATAATACGACTGAAAAGGGAAATTTCGTGCAGGTTTGGAAACTGCGCGGCGGAAAATGGCTTTTGGTGATGGATGTTTTCGTGCCGACAGCTTAAAAATAAATATAAGAAGTTGTTTGAAAACTCGAATTCTTTAATTTGTCATCGAAGATGACTGATAATATAGCGTAGGGTGAAACCCTGCGTCGTCGGTTAGTTATCGCCCGCTCGCCGAAGGTGAGCAACAATAACCGTTCGTTGTTCGACTCTTTCAGAGTCGGAGGCTTCATTATCGTTAAACGTAGGGTTTCACCCTACGCTATATTGTCGGTCGCCTTTGGCGACTCGATTTCGAGTTTTCAAACAGCTTCTAGGGAAAAATAAAAAGGGAAGTAATCGAGTTTTACTTCCCTTTTTATTTTGCTACTTTTTATTGCTGCGGCATTCCGTAAGTTCCGCCGTAGGCATCGGGACGCGGCGGCTCGTTGTTGAACGGAAGCTGGTTATCGGGAAATACGCGGCGGTAAGCGGCAACCGTAGATGCCTGAATTATCGGCAATACGAAAAGAATTCCGATGCACAACAGCAGAACGCCGACAAGCGCGACTAAAAATTGAAAGAAAAACAGCAGAAGCAAACCGCCCCAATTCGCCCAGCCCGCCCGTGCGCTGAGTTTGATCGCTTCGCCGATGTCGAGATTATGATCGGCGAGCAGAGGCAGAGCGAAGAAAAACGTAATTTTCCACGCTATTCCCAAAATAAAAGCGACAAGGGCGAAAACGACGATTAAAACGATCATCCCGGCGGAGAAAGCGAAATTCGGCAGAGATTGCGCGACGGTATCGGATTGATTTCCGCCGCGATTCAGCAAATCAGTCACATTGGCGGAAAGACGGACACCTTCGCCGAGTATTTGCGGCAGAGTGGCGATAATTCCGACGACCATCGCCGGAAGAAATTTGTCAAAACCTTTGAACATCATCCCGAATTCGACCGGCTGACCGCGCATCTGCGTAAGAAGCGCGTAATATACGCCGACGGCAATCGGACCGGAAAGAAAAATGCTGACGCACGGAATACATCCGCCGATTATCAGCGCAACCAACATTATTCCGAGAAAAAGCCAGTAATTCGGCTGAACCAAAGCCCAGCCGTCGCTGATGCAGTCGCCCGCGCTAACGGCGGAACTGTTAAATTGGATATTTTGAGACATTAAACCTCCGAAAGTTTTGGGTAAACGGGAAACCGACAAAAAAACAATGCCATAATTCGGAAAAGATGACAATAAAATTTTTACCGACTTGCGAAAAAAATAAATACCTCGCAAACTTTTGAGTCGTGAGCCAATCATTTTCAAAAGTCGTCGAATTATTAAAACTCGAAGCCGCCGCCATCGAACGCTGCGCCGAAAACTTGGATCGCAACGCGGTCGAGCGCACCGTCGAAATTTTAACCTGCTGCGACAGTAAAGTTATCGTGATGGGTGTCGGGAAATCCGGCGTGATAGCGCAGAAAATCGCGCAGACCTTAACTTCGACCGGAACGATTGCCGTTTACGTTCATCCGTCGGACGCGCAGCACGGAAGTTTGGGCGTGATTGTCAAAGGCGACGTTGTGATTGCGCTTTCAAATTCGGGCGAAACCGACGAGATTTTGTCGCTTTTGCCGACGATAAAA
>JALYQJ010000367.1 GCA_030855875.1 Acidobacteriota bacterium | reverse complement strand
TCTGGTCATCGGTCCGGCGGTGTCCTGCGTGTGCGAAATCGGGATAATTCCGCTTCTGGAAATTAGCCCGACGGTCGGTTTCAAGCCGACGATTCCGCAAATCGAAGCCGGACACACGATTGAACCGTCGGTTTCCGTGCCGATACCGATTGCCGCCAGATTTGCCGCAATTGCCGCGCCCGTTCCCGACGACGAACCGCACGGATTGCGGTCTAAAATATACGGATTTCTGGTTTGCCCGCCGCGCCCGGACCAGCCGCTGGTGGAACTCGACGAACGAAAATTTGCCCATTCGCTCAAGTTGGTTTTCGCCAGAACGACTGCGCCCGCTTTTCTTAATTGTTCAACCAAAAAAGCGTCGCGCTGCGGAGTCGGCGCGTTCAGCAAAGCCAGACTTCCGGCGGTTGTTTTCATTCGATCAGCCGTGTCAATATTGTCTTTTAAAACAATGGGAACGCCGTGCAGAGAGCCGCGAATTTTCCCGCTCTTGCGCTCCCGGTCAAGCTGTTCGGCGATTTCCAGCGCGTCCGGGTTTATCTCGATAATCGAATTAATCGTTTTTTTATCAACGTCTTCGATTCTTTCGAGATATTTTTTAGCGATTTCCTTTGCCGAAAGCTCGCCTTTCCGCATTGCGGTCTGCAACTGCGAAACGGTCGTTTCTTCGAGTTCAAACGATTTTGCGTTAGGCGCGGCTGACACTTTTTTTCCTTTGCTCATAACGATTCCCGCGCCTGCTAAAGCGGTGATTTCCAAAAATTTACGTCGGTCAAGTGATTCCATTTTTCTCCCTTTTATTTCTTAATTTTTCTTAATTTTTTTCTCTTAAATGTTTTCTTGTGCGAATAAAATCGGTGATGTTATCGTGTTTAGCATTTTAATCTGAAACCGCGCCACCCGACAAATGCGTTGGACTTGGCAACAACCTTTATTCATAATAAACATCAAACAAAACGAGAGGACACACCATAAATGATAAGTAAATTTTCAGCACTTTTAATAATCGGACTTTTTCTGTTTCAAAGTATGACGGTTTTTTCAAACGTAATTAAAGAATCGGCTGATAAACAATTTGAATCGCTGGCGAACAAATATCTCGCCGAATATATGGCGATGAATCCCGAACGGGCGACGGGTTTGGGCGAACACCGTTACGACAATCTATTAAATGATTACAGTCTGGCGGGAATTAAAAAATCGCGCGATTTTAACGAATCGTATCTAAAAGAACTAAAAAAAATTCCGCTCGACAAACTAAGCAAAGTCAATAATGTTGACGCACGAATTATGCGCGACCGACTCGAATCCAACATTTTCAGTATTGACGTTTTGCGCGAACACGAATGGAATCCGATGAACTATAACGCCGGAACCGCGATTAACAATTTGATTTCGCGTGATTTCGCACCGCTCAAAATCCGTCTGGCAAATGTCAAAAGTCGGCTTGAACTGATTCCGAACGTCGTTGCCGCCGCAAAAACTAATCTCAAAAATCCGCCGCGCGTTCACACTGAAACCGCCATTTCGCAAAACAAAGGCGTGATTAATTTGATCAAAGGCGATTTGCAGATGTTCATTGACCAAGCCGGAATGAAAACGGAACTCGCGCCCGCGCAGGTGAAAGCGGTTGCCGTGCTCGAAGATTACGGAAAATGGCTCGAAACCGATTTGCTGCCGCGTTCGACCGGCGAATTTCGTTTGGGCGAAGCGAAATACCGGCAAAAATTGAAATACGCGCTTTCGTCCGATATTTCAAAGGAAGATTTGCTCAAACGCGCCGAAACGGATTTGAAAGCGACGCAGGACAAAATGTTTCAAGTCGCGCTGCCGCTTTATAAAAAATATTACTCGAACGAAAGAGACTCGGCGAAATTAAACGATAAAAAAACGGTCATCAAAGCGGTTTTGGACAAACTCGCCGAAACGCGCCCGAACAACGAAACGATTGTCGCCAAAGCTGGCGAAGACGTAAAGGAAACGACCGAATTTGTCCGCAAACATAATCTCGTCACCGTTCCGACCGAGCCGGTCGAAGTTATCGTGATGCCGGAATTTGCCCGCGGAAGTGCGGTCGCGTATTTCGATTCCGCCGGACCGCTGGAGAAAAAGAACGAAACCTTTTACGCGATTTCGCCCACGCCGAAGGATTGGAACGCCGCCCGCAGCGAATCTTTTTTCCGCGAATACAACGATTATATGGTCGAAAATCTGACGGTTCACGAAGCGATGCCCGGACATTATCTGCAAATTATGCACTCGAACAAATTCAAAGCTCCGACCGCCGTGCGGGCGATTTTCCGCAGCGGAACATTCACCGAAGGCTGGGCGGTTTACGCCGAACAACTGATGGCGGAAAAAGGTTACGGCGGCGCGGAAGTCGAAATGCAGCAACTGAAAATGAAACTGCGCGTCATCATCAACGCGATTATTGACCAGAAAATTCACACCAATGGGATGACCGAAAAGGAAGCCGTAGATTTTATGATGAACGAAGGTTTTCAGGAAGAAGGCGAAGCGGTCGGCAAATGGAAACGCGCCCAACTTTCTTCGACGCAGCTTTCGACATATTACGTCGGCTCGGTCGAAATCAACGATTTACGCAAGGCTTACGAAGCGAAAAATAAAGGTAAAGTTGATTTGAAAACGATGCACGACCAGATGCTTTCCTTCGGTTCGCCGCCGGCGAAATATGTTAAGGAAATGATGGATTTGAATTAAATCTGTTGCAGTTTGAGATAAGAAATTAAATCGTGAGAATAATTGAACGGGCGACTCCTGAGTAATCGCCCGTTTTTATTTTCTTCTGATTATGTAGAAAACGAATGAACCAATAAGACCGAAAAAAGCTCCTGTAATCGAAACAGTTATTATTATTTCCGCAATTAACGGAAAAGTATAGGAAGATTGATCGAATGGTATGTGAGGTTGTATCGCTGATGATATTGCCCAACCTAATGTTGAGTCCGAAAATCCTGCAATTAGCCCCGCAATTACTCCGCTTGAAAAGTCAAAGCTTTTGCAACCCACAAATCCTGCTAAAGCATATAAACATAATGAAACCCAAGCTAGTGCAGTGTAATCAAATTCCAAAATCTTTGATGCGAATGAAGCGATAACATCAAAGATTACGATTGTAATGCCAACTAACAAATAATACTGAAACTTATTTTTCATCATAATATGACCTTACTTAATTTTCTTCAAACTGCCATCACCGCTGATCTTGCTCGATTTACTTCGCGCAATTTGTTCAGCTTTGGCAAATGCTCGGAGAAAGTTTTCGCCCAAAACTTTGCGGATTTCCTGTTCTGTGTAGCCGCGCCGGAGCATTTCGTAAGTTACCAGAGCTAAATCTTCCGCGCCGTTCATCGGCGACGGCAAAAACGGAACGCCGTCGTAATCCGAACCGATGCCGATGATGTCAATTCCGGCGACTTTTTTTATATGGTCAATATGGTCAACGATGCGCGCATAAGTCGGAACGTAAATCGGATTTTCGGCGAGTAATTTTCTTTCGGCTTCGTTTAAGGCTTGGTTATCGTTTTTAAGTTGTTCGCGGAGCGCGTCGAGTTGCGGTTTGAGCCGCGCCGAGCGTTCGT
>JALYQJ010000353.1 GCA_030855875.1 Acidobacteriota bacterium | reverse complement strand
TCTTCGGATTATGTTTGGCTAATACTTTCGTAATGGCTGCCGTCAATGTCGTTTTCCCGTGATCGACGTGTCCGATGGTCCCGATATTGACGTGCGGTTTACTTCTGTCGAATTTCTCTTTACTCATTTTCTGTCTATTTCTCCAGTCAAACTATAAAATTATTAAAAATATGGAGCCCAAGACGAGATTTGAACTCGTGACCTTTTCCTTACCAAGGAAACGCTCTACCCCTGAGCTACTCGGGCTTATTCAAATAAATATGACAAATGCTCTTTAGCGTGACAATTCGCACACAACACTTCGCATTTTTCTATTTCAGCTAAAAGACGCTTTAAACCAATTCCTAACTTTAAAGCGTTTGCTATTTCAAAACTTTTCTCCGAATCTTTTTTGTGATGAAATGTAAGCGTTGCCGGATGCGATTCTTCACACCGAACACACTTCAAAGTTTTTTTATAATCTACCAACCACTTTCTTCTATTTACAGCAAATCGCCTGTTTTTCTCTGCTTGATTTTTAAGTAGCCTTTCACGATTTTGCTGATAGTATAAGCGATTATATTTTCTTACTTCATCTTTGCAAGGCATTATTTTTTGCCCTTTTCAAAAAATTGGAGCGGGAGACGAGACTCGAACTCGCGACATTCAGCTTGGAAGGCTGACGCTCTACCAACTGAGCTACTCCCGCTTATCTTAAATTTAGATTTTAGATTTTCAATTTCGGACTGGCGAGTCAATAAAAACTTCGTTATTTCTCAAACCGTTTTTAATCCGAAAGCCTGAATTCAAAAATCAAAATGGTGCAAGGGATAGGATTTGAACCTATGTAGGAAATTAATCCGTCGGGTTTACAGCCCGATGCCTTTGACCGCTCGACCACCCTTGCGTTTGGTTTATGATTGCAAATACCAACTTTTTGAGCCGATTAGCAAATTTCACATATTATCGAAAATTAAGGTAACTTGCAAGTCAGGAAAAGACGGTTAGCTGATTTCTTCTGTTTTTGAATCCGAGTGAGCGCGCGGGTGAAATTTTTCATAAGTCCGCCGCAAATGCGCGTCAGTAATGTGCGTATAAATCTGCGTCGTCGAAATATCGGCGTGTCCGAGCATCTGTTGAACTGAACGAATGTCTGCACTATTTTGAACGAGATGCGTTGCAAAACTATGTCGAATCGTATGCGGCGAAACGTCTTGCAGTCCGATTTTTTCCGCGTATTCTTTGATAAAAAGAAAAACCGTTTGCCGATTTATCGGTCTTCCCAAAAAGCTGACGAAAATATTTTGAATTTCAATGTTTTCTTTTTTCCGTCGCACTGCGAGATAACTTTTCACCCATTCAATCGCGCTTTTGCCGACTGGGATACGACGCGATTTGCCGCCTTTTCCTTTACAGGTTAAAATTCCCGCATCCAAATCAATATCTTTATAATGCAAAGCGCAGACTTCCGAAACGCGCAGACCGCAGGCATACATCAATTCCAAAATCGCGCGGTCGCGTAAGCCGATTTCCGTCGAAACATCCGGCACGGCGAGAAGATTTTCGATTTCCGTTCGATTGAGAAATTTTGGTAAGTATAAACCTTTTTGCGGAGCGACTAAATCTTCCGCCGGATTTTTTTTGATATGTCCGTCAAACTGCAAAAATTTGTAGAATCCGCGCAGCGCGCTGATTAATCGCCGTTTCGAGTTTTCCGCCAATTTTTCGCCCGAAAGGTCAATCAGCCATTCGCGTAAATCGTTTCGTGTCAGCATAATTAAATCAAAACCATTCTTCTCCGCCCAGATTTTCAGTTTTTGCAAATCCCGTTGGTAGCTTTCGACCGAGTTTTTCGCCAAACCTTTCTCGACCTGCAAAAAGGAAAGATATTCGCGCAAGTAATCACGATTTTTCGATGGATTGATTGACATTTTTGACTGATAAATTCTTGAAGCGTTTTGCAATGAAAAAGGCGCAGATTTCAGCAACCTGCGCTTTATCTTAAATAGAGCGAAACTAAATAGCAAGAAAAAGTCTTTCTTAAAGCATTTAATTAAAACTCATCGGGATAACGAATTATTTTCGTATGTTCGGGACAATTTGAAGTGTCAAAATTGTCCTGATTTTCAGTCATCGCGTCTAGCGCCGACCAACGCGAGAAATTCCAGGTGCGGAAATCTTTTTCCGTCCGCGCTTTTTCGAGTCGCTGCGAAAACTGCCATTTTACCGTGCATTGCTGCTCAAAACTCATCGTCGGCAACGCCTCTAAAAGTGCGGGAGCGGCATCGTCGCTAAGACTTGAATTATATTTAGAATCAAACGCGCGACCTGCCTGCATAAGGCGAATATTCGTGTTGACAATATACTCGTCAGGATTAAAAACGTGCAAAGTTCCCAGAACGAATATTGCCAGCCACAATGCGCCCCACGCGAATTGTTCTCTGAAGCCGCGTAAAACCGTCAGCGAAAACCAGACGAAAATAAGTGCGAGCCAGATCATTACAACCATCGGATAAAACCTTATTGTCGTTAAGCCGTAGCCGAGATTTCCGGTTAAAAGAAACAATCTCTGCGCCGCCGAAATCATTATCACGAACAGCAAAACTATCTGAATTCCTGCCAAAACGCGATAGATTTTTTCGTTCAGCGCGTTATCTTTCCGCAAAAGCCAGTGCGAAACGAGCAAAATCGGCAAAACGAGCGCGGCGACCGTTACTAGTTCGCCAAAACCGCGACGCGCGTATTCAGCCAGTTTAAAGTCCGGCGTGTTCTGCACGAGTTCCATTCCGCCGAATAGATATGGAATCTGCACGATCACGAAACCGAGAAACAAAAGATTTATTAAACCTAAAACGATAACGGTTTCGATTGCGCCAAGCGTAAAAATCGGCGGCAAAACCGAGTTGTCGAAATCGCTCAAATCCCATTTTTTCGGTTTTTCATTCGCCGTGTCTTTTGCGTTCTCATTCGCATCATTGTTCGATTGCGTTTCTTCTTTGATTTCGTCGGTTACGCTTAAATTCAGCGGTTTGATTTCGCTTTTTGTTTCTGCCGAATTTTGCGGATTTTCGCCTAACAAAGAACCGAAAAGTGAACCGCGCAAGTATCCGGCGGTGATCCACGACAAAAATCCGGCGAGCATCAAATGTCCGACGACAACATCCGGTTGAATGTCAAAAGTGCGCTCGACAATTCCCTGAAAAACCGCGTCGGCGGCGACAAAAAGCGCACCGAAAATCAGCAAAAGCGGCAGGGCTATCGCCAAACCGCGCAAAACCGCGATCAGATGTTTCGACCAGCCGGTTTGCGGAATTGTTTTCCAGCCGATGTCGCTGAAAAGTATTACAAACGGAGCGCAAGCCGCGCTGACTCCCGACCAAAGAAAGCCTATAAAATAATGAAAAACGCCCGCAACACGGGTTTTTATTCGCAATGCGGGCAAAGTCAGAATTGCCAAAATCGTCAGAATCGCCGCCGTATCGAAAATCTTTAACTCCATCGAATCGCGCCAGACGAACATCACCGCGAAAAAAACCAACGCCGCGTGCAAAAACATCGTTTGTTTATTCCAAAACTCGCGCTTCCGCCGCAAAAAAAGCATCATCATCGCCGCCGCCAACGCGCCGATAAAGAGAAAAACATTCAAACCCCAGGGCGTTTCGCGAAGTAAAACATCGCCCAGAACGCCGAGCAGAACCGCCGCCTGTAAAATCTCCAAACCTGTTTTTATTTTGTCATTCATATTTTTATTTCTCTTTTTGTTTTTACTTTTTTCCGCTGTTTTTAACCGAGTTCGACTTGCCGTTTCGATGTTGGAATTTTGACATCGGGAAATGATCCGCGTCCGAAAAAGACGTGCTTTGCTATTCTGCGACCGGTTCTTCCACGCAAAAAGCCGAAGCCGAGTTCCAAAAGCGTCTGATTTGTAAAAACGGAAATTATTCGGCGCATCCAGAGCCTCGAAATAAATCTGGCGCGAAACATCTCACCGGAAAATTTGAGTAAAACTTTTGAATCATCATCCGCCAATCTTTCCCAAATTATGTTTGCCGCCATCGCCGACAAACGCAGACACGGGTCGAGTCCGCCCGCCGTCAGCGGCGAAACCGCGCCCGCCGCGTCGCCGATGAGCAAACCGTTTCGATTGGCAATCCGCTGCAAAATTCCGCCGACCGGAATGCGCCCGCCGCGCGTTTCCGCCAATTCCGCATTTTTCAAATCGAATAGATTTTCCGTCTTTTCTTTGAATAATTTTAGAGCCTCACGCGGGTCAAAGTCAGCGGCGTAGCCACCAATCCCGATGTGGATTTCCTCACCGTCGTCGGCAATCCACGCGATATAACCGGGCGCGAGTTTCGCATCCAAAAAACAATGCAGACGCGGCGCACAATCAGGATTTGTCGAGCGAAATACTTCTTCATAACCGACAATCAGTTCCTTATTTTCATCAAGCTGCAAATCCTTTGCGACACGGGAATTCGCTCCGTCCGCGCCGACTAAAACTTTTGTTTTTACTTCGTATTCATTGCTTTTTTTCTCAAGCGTGACGATTGTTTCGCCTTCCGATATTTCGGCGGAAACATAGCGCGTTCCAAACTTGAATTCGACTCCGTTTTCCAAACAATCCTGCAAAAAATTCTTGTAAATCAAACCCATTTTGCCGACGCGAAACTCGTCCTTTTCGCTTTGCAAATCTAATTTTTTCAGTTTCGGCGAATAAAGCGTGACGTTTCTGACGGCTTTTCCCAGAGTTCCTGCCGGAAAATCGAAATCTTCAAATGTTTTCCGCACGAAAATTCCGGTCGTGTGAATGCCGCGCGTCAAATCCGTTTTGCGGTCAACGAGCAAAATTTTTGCGCCGCGCCGCGAAAGCAGCTTGGCGCATTGCAGCCCGGCAAGTCCGGCACCGATAATGACAACATCGTAATTTTTCATATTTCCTTTTGCCGCGATGAAAACAAATTTTTTATAATTTTTTCGTGTTCTTTTTGCGACTAATTTTTATCTGTCTGCACAGCCTAATTCATAATTTTCCGTCCGTATTATCTTCCCTTCATCGCGTTAATTAACGCCTCCATATGATTTAAGTAACGATTCAACGCCTCGCGTCCGTCGCCGGTGATTCGATATTCGGTCAGCGGAACGCGACCTTTGAAGGATTTTTCGCACGTTAAATATCCGGCTTCTTCCAACCTGCGGGCGTGAACGCTGATATTTCCGTCGGTCGTGTTTAAAAGATTTTTCAAATCCGTAAATGACAATGTTCCATTTGCCGCGAGCGCGGAAATTATTCCGAGCCGCATCCGCTCGTGAATTACTTTGTCGAGTTCACCCGAAATTTTTTCCGCCGCTTTTTCAATTCGTAAAGCCGACGGTTTCGTGGTTTCGTTAGTTTCATTTTCGATTGCTATTGCTGAATTTTTTCCTGCCATAATTGATAAACCTTTTAACCGCCGAATTTTCGCCCGATAATGAATCCGAAAACGATGTGCAGAACGCCAAAACTCAAAGCCATCAGCGAATTGCCGAATCCGGCGGGAACAAAAAACGCGACTGCGCCGAGCGCGATGAAAAACCAGCCCATAACCGGAACGGCTTTGACGGAAAACGCGCCGCCGCAGACGACCGCCGCACCGTAAAGCAGGATCCAAACCGGAATCATCACCTCGTAATGTTCAAACCGCCACAGTCCGAGCGTAATCACAATCGCACAAATTAGCGGCGGCAGAAAGCTCATCGCAAATTTTCGGGCGGGTGCGCTGGCGAGCGAAACATTTGAAATTTTCGATTTTTGCCACATTGCCAGCAGACCGATAAAAAATGCCAGAACTGCCTCGACAATCCATATGATCAGCCAGTTTCTAAGATAAACCTGCTGACTTGCAAAATATGCCGCCCCGATTGCCGTCGCGCCCATCAGCATTCCGCCGTAACCCGGAACAGCCGTAAAATGCGTCGAGCGTTCCATCGTTTCGCGGATAAACTGCAAATTATCAAACGCCCGGTCGCCCAAACTGACTGGCGCGTTCGTCTCGACTTCCTGATTTCGCATCGCTTGTATCTTTGCCATATCGTCTTCAAATTATACCAAGTTGTTTCATTTGTCAAGAACTTTGTAATATAAAGCAAAATTACGCAATTTGAGTGAAGGTAAATCTGAAGCTACGACAAAACCTTTTCGATAGCGGCAATTACATTTTCGATTTTCAGGCTTTGAATACATTTCGGTTCTCCGAATTCTTTGCAGAAATAACCGGCGCACGGCTGACACGGTAATTTTTCATAAACAATCGCGTTCGGCGCGTTTGTCCACGGTCGCCAGTGATTGATGTTTGATGAACCGAAGACGACGACAGTCGGAGTTTGCACCGCTGCCGCGATGTGAGCGATTCCCGAATCGTTTCCGACGAAAATTTTCGCGCGTGAAGCCAAAGCCGTAATTTCCGGCAAAGTTAAATTGTCGAAAGTGAGAATCGGAACGCCGGAGAGTTTTTCCAAATTATCTAAAATTCCGCGCTCTTTTTGCGTAGCAACGGCAATTGTCGCCAAGCCTTTCGCGCTCAAATATTCCGCTATCCGCGCGAAATTTTCCGTCGCCCACTGTTTGGTTTCAAAAGCCGCCGCCGGATGAATTAATGCAAAATTATCAGGTAAATCAAACGATTTTTTCGGCAAAAAAAACTTTACGTTTTCGCGTCTTTGCGCCTTTGCGTTAAATTTTTCTTCAAATGTTTTGAACGATTTTTCAGTTACAGTCAGACGGCTTTTCGGTTTATCCGAAACGGGAACACCGACGAAACCCAAAAGCGCGAGCTGCTGTTCGGCGGAATGCGTGTGATCTTTTTGCCAGAAATCGGAAGCAGAAGAAAGCAGATGATTATAGAGAAATTTGTATTGATAATTTTCAAATCCGACGCGGTGTTGTGCGCCGGACGCGCGAACAAAAAATGTTCCGGTCGTTCCTCCGTGAAGATTAAAGGCGACATCGTATTTGTTCCGACGAATTTTCCAAGCGGTTTGCAGACGCGATTCTAAACTGTCTTTTTGAAAAGTCAGAACATTATCAACCGCGTCGAAACCTTCTAAAATCGGCGCGACCCAATCTTCGAGCAGAATGTCAATCCGCACTTCGGGCAGGAATTTTCTTAAAGCGATCAGCGAAGGCGTTGATAAAACCGTGTCGCCGATTGAGCGCAGACGCACAACCAAAACGCGCCGCACATTTTGCCAGTTTATTTGTGACTTTTCTTCGTTCAAAAATTAAAAATGAAACAACGATTAACGCCGATTGCCGCTGATTCAATAAAGGAAAATCTGCGAAAATCCGAGTTAATCGTTGTTTCAAATATATTCGTAATTAATTTTCGACCTTCGCTTCTTCAACGAGCATCACGGGAATTTCGTCGCGTATCGGATAAACCAGAGCGCATTCGGAATTAGTGCATTTCAAACCGCTTTCATCCGGTTTTAATTCGACTTTTGATTTGCATTTCGGACAGCGCAGAATTTCTAAAAGTTCGGGACTGATTGCCATAAATTTCTCCAAATAATGTGAATTACACGCAAAAAATTACGCATTAAAAACTACAAATTACGGAATTGAAAATCATTTCGATTCCGTAATTCGTAATTCGCAATTGGTAGTTAAATTTTTATTCGCCGGCTTCGGTTTTCGTGCCGCATTCGGGGCAGAATTTCGCGCCCGGCGCAAGTTCGGCTTGGCAGTTCGCGCATTTCGCCTTTTCCTGAGTCGAACCGCATTCCGAACAAAATTTCGCGCCTTCGCGCAGTTCCGCGCCGCATTTGACGCACGGAACTTTTGCCGTTTCCATTTTCGCGCCGCAGTCGCCGCAGAATTTCGTTCCCGCCGCGTTCTGTTTTCCGCAGGTCGGACACGGAATCATTTGTTGCTGCCCGCCGCCTTGACCGCCGCCCGGCTGATTGACGTTGCCGAAAGCGTTTGCCATTTGACCGCCGACGGCGAATCCTGCACCTAATCCCGCGCCTAGCCCTGCGCCGCCGCCTTCGTTTTGCGCCGCGTCGCGCAGCGCGTCAGCCGCCTGAAACTGCATATAACGATTTGCGTCGCCGAGTGCGCCCATCGAAGAGCGTTTGTCCATTGCGGCTTCGACTTCCGGCGGCAGACTGATATTTTCGACGTAAAATTTTGTTACTTCCAATCCATAACCGCGAAAATCTTCGTTGATTTTAGCGCGAATCGCTTCGCCCAATTCTTTATACTGCGCCGCCAAATCGAGCGCGGGAATTTTCATTTCGCCGAGCGCGTCGGAAAATTCCGTGACGATGGCGCGTTTGAGCTGCGCGTCAATATCTTCGGTTTGAAAATGCGCGTTTGTTCCGGCGACTTCCTTGATGAATCCGCCCGGATCGGCGACGCGCATCGAATACGCGCCGAAAGCCCGAAGTCGGACAATGCCGAAATCGTTGTCGCGCAGCATAATCGGGTTCGACGTTCCCCATTTCATATCGGTAAATTGTTTGACATTAACAAAATAAACTTCCGATTTGAAAGGCGAGTTAAAACCGTATTTCCATGCGCCGAGCTTCGATAAAATCGGCGTGTTGCCGCCGTCAATCGTGTAGCGTCCGGGCGTAAAAACGTCGGCGACCTGACCTTCAAATACGAAGACCGCAACCTGCGATTCGCGCACGATTAACTGCGCTCCGTTTTTGATTTCCTGACCGTGAACCGGAAAGCGGTAAAGAATCGTGTCCTGCGAGTCGTCGAGCCACTCGATGACTTCGATAAACTGACTCAACGCCGCCTCTTTAACCTTGTCGAATAAACTCATCTGCTTAATCTCCTTTGCTGTTTTTCTGCCTTTTCTTCTGCTTTTTCGTTTGCTGTTTTTTGCAGTTTCCTTGCAGTTTGTAACGATAAAATATCTCACAAAGTTTCGACAAAGCAAAGCAAAATGATAAACCAGCGGCGCGAAGCGGTCAGCATCACGCGATATAGAACAAAAATCGGGCAACTCCGACCGCCTGATTTCATCTAAAATTTACACTTAAATTATTGTTTACGTTTAGTTTACGATTCTCTCGACAAATCCGAAAATGAAATACGACTTTAAAAAAATATACGTTCAACGCTCGATTTACGACGATTTTATTTGGCGGGCTAACGCGGAAAAAATTATCAATCGTTTTCCCGAAGCGGAACTCATCGAAGTCGAATCGCACTGGCGCATTCCCGAACTTTTCGATGCCGACGCGGGCGATTGGATGAAAACTAAACGGGAAGTTTTGGTTCTCGGAATCAAATCCGGTTTGACGCATCAGAAAAACGGTCGTTCGGCTGACTTTATCGCCGCGTCGAATTCAAACGGCTGTTTGAGTTCGTGCCAGTATTGTTACGTCGCGCGGCGCAAAGGCGGATCAAATCCTTTGACGATATTTCTCAACATCGAAGAAATCGCTGCTTCAATTCGCAAACATCAAAAGAAATTAGGCGCGAAAATCGAGCCGAATCAATGCGACGCTCGTTTTTGGACTTACGACATCGGCTGTAACGCCGATCTTTCCGCCGATTCCTTCGTCTGCGATAATCCGGGCTTTTTGGTGCGCGAATTTGCGACGATGGAAAACGCCAAAGCGACGTTTGCGACGAAAACCGTTCACGACGATTATTGGCTTTCGCTCGATCCGCAAAGGAAAACCAGAATTCGCTACAGCTTAATGCCGCAGACGGTTGCGCGTTACGTTGACATCGGAACGAGTCCGATTTCAGATCGTATAAAATCCGTCAATAAACTCATCGAAGCCGGTTACGAAGTGCATTTTTCATTTGCGCCGATAATTGTTTATGAAGGCGAAAAATGGAAAAATGACTGGCAGGAATTATGGCGCGAAATTGACGACACACTTTCGCCCAAAGCCAAAGCGCAATTGCAGTGCGAAGCGTTTTTTCTGACGCATTCCGCCGCTTTGCACGAAACGAATATGTTATGGAATCCGAAAGGCGAGGAATTTTTGTGGAAACCGGAATTGCAGGTGCCGAAAAAAACCGCGCCGGATACGCTCGTTTACGATTATAATTTTCGCCGCCGCGAAATTGCCGAGTTTGAAAAGGATTTGGAAAAGTTTCTGCCGTATTGTCCGGTCAGATATTCTTTCTAAATTTAAAACGCGCAGATTTTTCGGCGACAGCCTTTTGACGATTTTTTTGGGAGATCGTGAGAATAAAAATCATAACTAAACCGCCCGACAAATCTATCAAAACATCGTAAATCGAACCTGTTCTTAAAGAGTTGAAACTTTGATTATATTCATCAATCGCCGCTATCGTAAAAACTAAAACAAAGGCGGCAAACTGCCAGAATTTTCGCAAAAGTCTGATTGCCGAATTCCAAAAAGCGCGGGATGCAAAAAAAGCAAGCGCGGCATATTCGGCGAAATGCGCGAATTTGCGAATATAACTTTGATAAATTATCAAAGTTTCTTCCGTCGCGCCCGAAAATATAAATTCGAGCAGCGGGCGAATAAGAGGCGACGTTCGCGTTGTCGAACCTTGTCCGCTCGAAAGAAAAAAGACAACGCCGATCCACAAAATGAGCGGCGCGTAACGAAAAAATCGTTCGCGCCGCTTTGATTTGATTAAATCCGTTTCCGCCATTAATCCGGCATCCGACTTAGTAAAACATTTAGCAAGTCGGCTTTTATTGTGCCGATGCGCCGGAAACAACCTCGATAATTTCCTTGGTAATTGCCGCCTGACGAATGCGATTCATATTCAAAGTTAAAGTATCAATCAATTCGCCCGCGTTTTTTGAAGCCGAATCCATCGCCGTCATCCGCGAACCCTGTTCGGAAGCGATTGATTCGAGCATCGCCCGGTAAATCTGCGTTTCAACCTGTTTCGGAAGGAGTTTGCCGAAAATTTCGGCGGGCGGCTGTTCATAAATATATTCGGCTTGCGCGGAATTTGCCGTTTCTTCTTCGCTTTCGATACGCGGAATCGGCAGAAGCTGTTCGATTACAGGTTTTTGCGATAGAACAGTTTTGAATTCAGTAAAAACGAGAAAAACTTTATCAATCGTTGTATCTTCGGTAAAGGTTTTGATAATGCGGTTGGCGATTTCGACCGCTTCTTCGTGTTTGACGCTTCCGCCGCCGGTCAATCCGACGTATTCTTCGATAAAACCCATCTCGCGGCGTTTGAAAAAATCGCGTCCTTTTCGCCCGACCGGAATCATCTGCATTTGTCTGCCGGAATTTTCCGTCAAAAACGCTTGCGCCCGCTTAATGACATTTGCGTTAAACGCTCCCTCCAAACCTTTGTCAGCCGTGACGAGAACGATCAAATATCTTTCGTCGCCGCGGATAT
>JALYQJ010000347.1 GCA_030855875.1 Acidobacteriota bacterium | reverse complement strand
TCGAACGGCTGATCTATCAGTTCAAACCCGACGCGGTAAATCTCGTTTAAATCCTTCGCAAACTTTTGATAATTCCCTGTTTCCGACGGCGCGATTTTGGCAATCTGCGCCAAAAGATTTTCCTTATCATCGTTGTAATTAAAAATCGTTCCGTCCGCCCAGCGAATATTATAAAAAGGATCAATCTTAACGAGATTGACATAATCCGCCGTGCGTTTTCCGGCAATTGTAAAAAGCTCGTCAATCAGCCACGGAGCGGTGATAATCGTCGGACCGCCGTCAAACGTAAAACCGTCCTGCTCGTAAACGTAAGCGCGTCCGCCGAGTTTGTCGCGCTTTTCGACAATCGTCACCGAATGTCCCTGCGCCTGAAGCCGAATCGCCGCCGCCAGTCCGCCGAATCCCGAACCGATAACCGTAATTTTCATAAAATGATAGAAGCGTTGTTTGTTAAATTTTTGAAACGTATAAAGTTACAGCTTAGGAAGTCGGGTAATAAAAAACAAGTTACAATTCCATTAGAAATCTTCGACGTTAAAATAAGGCTTGAAAATATGTCGGCAATGCGGCTATTCTGTAAAGGTTTTAACCCAATTCAAACGGACGTTTTTATAAAAACTTATGGCTCAATACGACAATGTGATGGCGGTGATTTTAGGCGGCGGCGCGGGTTCGAGGCTTTTTCCTTTGACCCGCGAACGCTCGAAGCCGGCGGTTCCGCTCGGCGGAAAATATCGCCTGATTGATGTGCCGGTGTCGAACTGCATCAATTCTTCGATAATGCAGATTTTTGTTTTGACGCAGTATAATTCGGCATCGCTCAATCGTCACATCTCGCGCACTTATCGTTTTTCGTCGTTTTCGACCGGCTTTGTCGAAGTTCTCGCCGCCGAACAAACAAAGGACAGCCCGGAATGGTTTCAAGGCACGGCGGACGCGGTGCGGCAGATGCTTCCGCACATCCGCGACTGGCGCGTTGACACGCTTTTAATTTTGTCGGGCGATCATCTTTACCGGATGGATTACCGCGATTTTCTGCGGCGGCATTTTGAAACGAACGCCGATATGACGATTTCCGTAATTCCCTGCAAAGCCGAAGAAGCCGGAGAATTCGGTCTGCTCAAAACCGACGGCGACGGAAAAATCATCGAATTCGCGGAAAAACCGAAAGGTGACGCGCTCGAAGAAATGCGCGTTGACACGACAAAGTTCGGTTTAAGCGCAGAAGAATCCGCCGCCCGACCGTTTCTCGCTTCGATGGGAATTTACGTTTTTAATTACAATCGGCTCGTCGAGCTTTTAAAGACCGATAATTCGTGGGTTGATTTCGGACGCGAAATTATTCCGTCGGCAATCGAAAAACTCAATGTTCAGGCACATCTTTTTACAGATTACTGGGAAGACATCGGAACGATTCGAGCGTTTTACGAAGCAAATCTCGATCTGGCTTCGCCGCTTCCGAAGTTTAATTTTTTCAATACCGAAGACCCGATTTACACGCGCTCGCGTTATCTGCCGCCGTCAAAAGTTCATAATTGCGACATTGACAATTCCATGGTCAGCGAAGGCTGCATTTTGAACGGAGTTTTCGCCAGAAACTCGATTTTCGGACTGCGAAGCCGGATTGACGACGGAACGCGCATCGAAAACTCGATTTTAATGGGCGCGGATTATTTTGAATCAATCGAGGAAATAAAAAACAACGTCAACAACGCGAAACCGCACATCGGAATCGGCGAAAACTGTCTGATTCGCCGCGCCATTATTGACAAAAACGCCCGCATCGGCAAAAACGTCAAAATCCTAAACCAAGCCGGAATCGAAAACAAAGACGGTGAAAACGGCTGCTATTACATCCGCGAAGGAATCACGATTATTCCAAAAAACGCCGTTATCGAAGACGGGAAGGAGATTTAAAACCAATTACGAATTTCAAATTACGAATTACGAAACTAAATTCATTTCATTCGTAAATCGTAAATCGCAATTCGTAATTGATCTACTTCTTACCGACGATGTAGCTGTCGCGCGAACGAACCGAAATGCCGTCTTTATTGACGCGGACTTTGATTTTGCGTTTTTTTCCGGCTTGAACTTCTGCTGAAGGATAGTAACCGATGCTGTAAAACTCGCGGAGTTCGGCGGCGATATTTGAAAAGGCTTGCGAAAGATTTGCCGTCGTGTCCGCCTGAAAAACCGTGCCGCCGGTTCGCTGCGCCATTTCACTCAAATATTCTCCGGCTTTCTGATATTCTTCGGCAGTCGTTCCCTGACTGGACGGCGTTCCGACTCCGCTGATCGGAATCGGGAACGGAAACGGGCTTTTATCTTTTGAAGGAATCGGACTCGGAATCGTCGGCTGCGTAATGACGGGTTTGTTTTTGAGTGCCTGCACATCGGCGAAAGTGTCGTATTGAATCGGATAAATCAGCGCGTCGAGTTCCTGAGCGTCCCGCAAATTCGACAAATCGTGTGCTTCCCGGCTCGTCGTATCAACGCCGTCGGTAAACAAGACAATCGCTTTGCGCCCGTCAATCTTTTTTAATTTTGCGTTCATCACCATATCAACCGCTTCGTAGAGACTTGTGCCGTAGGAAATTTTCGTGCTTCTGATCGCTTTTTCGATAACCTGACGGTCGCTCGTCGCTTCGCACAAAACTTGTATTTCTTGATCGAAGGAAACGATCATCATTTTGTCATTCGGGCGAAGCCGTGCGGTAAATGCGATTGCCGCGTTTTGAATCTCCGTGATTTTGAATTTCGTCGAATAGCTCATATCGAGAACGAGCGCGACGGTAAAAGGCTGCTGCTCGTTGGCAAAAAGCGCGATCTCCTGCTCAACGCCGTCTTCCGATACTTTAAAATCTTCCTTCATTAGACCGGCGACAAAACGATTGCGGCGGTCGGAAACTTTGACCGGAATCGTGACCAAATTTGTGTCAACCCGGATAACTTCGCCATCATCGCTAATCGTTTGCGCGTCGTCTTGCGATATTTGAGTTTCCGCGATTTCGGTTTGCGGTGTCGGAGTCGGAGAGGCTTGCGGCGGGCGTTTATTTGCCTTTCCAGTTTCATTATCGGTGTTCGGCGTGACGCGGCGCGATTGGGCGAAATCCGCTGTAAAACTCAGACAAATAAACGCCAGCGCATAGACAACAGCAAAATTTTTCATATTTTTACCCGATTTCCGATTGTATGATGCTTTTGATTAAAAAATAAGATGCCGCAGCACAGAAAAAGAAAAATGATGAGCATTTTTCTTACGCTCATCATTCATTACTTATCGTTCACCACTAAAAATCATTTTCCCGCAAATTTCTGATTGCCGTTTTCGCCGACGATATAGCTGTTTTTCGATTTGACGACTAAATTCGGACGTTTGACGCGGACGCGGATTTGACGGCGTTCGCCCTTTTGTCCGGCAACTTCTGGATAATAACCGACCGAATACTGTCGGCGCAGTTCTTCGGCGATTCCGGCAAAAGCCGCATCCAGATTGCTGTTGGCGTTGGCTTCAAAAGTTCTGCCGCCGGAGTTTTGCGCCAGATCATTCAAATACCGCCGACCTTCTTCATATTCGCCGCGGCTCGAACCGGCACTGCCGCCTCCGCCGCGCGGATAACCGCCGCCGCCGATGACGACTCCGCCGCCTAAAATTCCGCCTAAAATATCGCCCAAAACATTACCCGAACGACGCTGACGCGGGAATGGATAATTTCCGCCTCCGCCGCCTTGAGATGTCACTCTGCTGTAAGTGTCGTAGCGAATCGGATAAATCAACGCGTCAAGTTCTTCGGCTTGCTTGACCGTGCTTTGATAATTGGCGCGCCGCGAAGTCGTATCAACTCCGTCGGTAAAAATCACGATTGCCTTGCGACCTTCGACACCGCGAAGCTGACGGTTGATCGTGTAATCAACCGCTTCGTAAATGCTTGTGCCGTCGCCGAATCTGGCTTGCATAATCGCGTTTCGCAGCACATTTCGATTATTCGTCAGCGGACTCAAAACATTAACCCGTTCGTCAAACGAAATAACGACGACTTTATCGTCCTGCCGCAATTGATTGACGAACGTAATCGCCGCGTCCTGAATTTCTTCGATTCTGTAAGCGGTCGAAGGACTTACATCAATTAATAAAACAACCGTAAAAGGCTGTTCGACCGAAGCGAAATATTCGATTTTCTGCTCGGCGTTGTTTTCGTAAATCTGAAAATCCTGCTGGCGCAAACCCGAAATAAATCTGCCATTGCGGTCAAGCACGGAAACCGGCATCGTCACCAGATTGGTTTCGACTTTAATGATTTCGTCGTCAACTTCGCCCGCAGTTTCGGAATTTGTCTTTTGATTTTGCGTCTGATTCGGCGCGGTATTTCCGCCCTGCAAAACCGGCTGACGTTTTAGAGAAGGAGAATCATTTTGAATAACCGGCGGAACTCTCTGCGGCGCAGGAGTCGGCGTAACGGCGACGCGCGGACGCGACGACTGCGCGAAAACCGGCAGACTGAACGCGGCAAAACACAAAACGGCAATAACGATTCTTTTCATATCTAAACTCTCCAAAACTTAATATTTTCGCTGTTTGGGAAGACGCGAATCTTTGATTAAAGATTGTATTTTTTAGATGTCTGAAAAGTTGTTTTAGCCGATCTTCGCGCCGCGCAAACTATTTTTCGTTCAGCATTTGCGTCGCCAATTCGTGAAACCTTCGGCGCGTCGGATTAATATTGACAAACGGCAATTCGCGGGCGTGTGTTCGATTGGTCAATAAAATAAAAATTCGCTCGGTTTCCGGCTCGATCCAGAGCGATGTTCCGGTAAAACCGAGATGCCCGAAACTATCCTTCGCCAAAGCATTCGAAGCTGTCGAATCTTTCGTTCCGGCTAACTGAAAAGCGATGGAACGCGCTTCATTAAAACTCTTTGTGTAATTTGTGCGAAATAATTTGCAGGTTTCCGGTTTTAGCAAAGTCGTGTGGTTCGCCAGAAACTGCTGCGCGATTACGAAAACTTCTTCGGCGGTCGAAAAAAGTCCGGCGTGACCGGAAACGCCGTTCATAAAATAACAATTCCCGTCGTGGACTTCACCCCAAATCTGATGTTCGCGCCATTCGTATCCTTCAATGTCAAGACCCGAATCAGCGCACATTTGCTTTTCGTATTCGTTTCCTTTTTCGCTGGCGGCAATTTCTTTTCTTAAGGTATCAAGTCCGCCGACAAATGTTCGCGTCAATCCAAGTCGGGTAATTATTTCTGTTACGGCAGTATTTTTTAAATCTTTTTCGTAAATCTTTTCAATCAGAAACCCTAACATCAGGAAGTTAAAATCACTATAAACCACTTTTGAATTCGTCGGATTTTCGAGCGTTGTTTTAGAGATTTTTTCCAGAACAAATTTATTTATTTTTTTATCTGACAAACCGAAATAGTGCGCTTCGCTGTATAAAGAAAAGTCGGGCATTAAATAAAAAGGTTTCCACGCTCGAAAACCCGAAGTATGCGTCAAAAGATTTTCAAGTGTAATTTCCTGCTTTTCGTTTGTGTCAAATTCATCAAAGTAGTATGCGATTTTGTCCGATAAGTTTATCTCGCCGCTTTCAATCAATTTCGCGCATAACAAGCCCGTGACTAAAACCTTCGTCAAACTCGCCAAATCGTAAATCGTATCAAAATTTGCTTTGATTTTTTCCGGCTCAACAACCGCGAAACCAAGCGCGGCGGTAAAAACAATTTCGCCTTTTTCCGCAACGAGATAAACGGCTGACGGAAAATCTTTCGCATCAATTCGTGATTGTAAAAATTCGGAGATTTGATTTTTCATTCGTCTTTAGTCGGAGCGCGGGCATCCTTGCCCGCAATGGACGCGCAGCGTTCGTAAAATCTTCGCGTTAAAACTGCACCATTTAATCGAAGTTTTTTCGCGCTCACGCGCTCATTGCGGGCAGGATGCCCGCGCTCCCGGTTTGCTCCCGGTTTTTAAACATTTAAACGACTGCGGTGCGCTTCGATTTTGTCCAAAACGCCCAACGCCAAATCGAGCGCGCGTCGTCCGTCGGCGGCGGTTACCGGCGGCGTTTTGTCATTAACTACGCAGTCTAAAAACGCTTCGATTTCGGCGCGGAGCGGTTCGATGTCGTTTATTTCCAGACGGTTTATCGAAATTCCGAGAAGCGGATGCGCCGCTTCCGGGTTGAGCGAAGTGACGGAAGCGAACTTCGTTCCGTAATCAAGAACGACGTAGGAATTCGTTTGATAAAAGCGCGTTTTGCGAATCTTTTCCGTGCCGATTCTTGAAGCCGTAATATTGGCGACCGCGCCGTTTTCAAATTCGATGCGGGCGTTTGCCGCGTCAACTTTATCGCTGATGACGGGAATTCCGACGGCGCGAATCTCGGAAACTTTTGAATTGACGAGCCATTGAATCGCGTCCAAATCGTGAATCATCACGTCCAAAACGACATCAACATCGAGCGAACGATTCGGAAACGGCGAAACGCGGTGAATCTCGAAATAAAGCGGATTCGTGACAAACGGACGCAGCGCGACCATCGCCGGATTAAAGCGTTCGAGATGTCCGACCATCAGTTTCGCGCCGGATTTCGCGGCGGATTCGATCATCAAATCCGCTTCGGCGAGCGTTCGCGCAAACGGTTTTTCAACTAAAACATTCACGCCTTTCTCCAAAAAAGCGCAGGCGATTTCCGAATGCGTTTCGGTCGGCGTAACGATGGAAACCGCGTCGGCTTTATCGAGCAGTTCGCGCCAATCGGTGAAATAATCACACGAGTTTTTTTCGGCAATCGAACTGGCATTTTGCTCATTTGAATCGCACACACCGACAAATTCAATTTCGCCCATCGCGGCAATTTCGGCGTAATTGCGGGCGTGATGCTGACCGAGCGAACCGACACCGATAACGGCGGTTTTTAGTTTTTGGTCTTTGGTCTTCGACGCTTGATTATTTTCCATTATTTGAAAGCTAAACCCTTTTAAGCAATACTTGTTATTTTCATTGAAGATGTCGCAAAACACAAAAACCAAAGACCAAAAGCCAAAAACCAAAAACCGATTCACGTGGCTTTTATTCGCGCTCGTCATCGTTTTCATCTATTTTTACGGCTTGAATATTCCGCTGCTCGGACCTGACGAACCGAGATACTCGCAGGTTGCGCGTGAAATGTTCGAGCGCGGCGATTGGATCACTCCAACGCTCGGCGGCTTCGATTGGTTTGAAAAACCCGCGTTGCTTTACTGGCTGCAAATCGCCTCATACAAAATCTTTGGCGTGAGCGAGTTTGCGGCACGATTCGGGTCGGCTTTATTCGGTATGGGAACGATTTTCAGTCTTTGGATTTTAGGAAAAAGGATTCAGGATTCAGGATTGGAGACTCAAGGTTTTTCTGGAATCCAAAATCCTAAATCCAAAATCCAAAATCCAACTGTTGATTTCGCCAACTGGCTTGCTCTAATCGCCGCATCATCAATCGGCATCATCGCATTTTCACGCGGCGCGAGTTTCGATATTATTTTGACGTTTCCGCTGACCGCCGCGCTCGTTTCATTTTTTATTTTCGATTCGGCATACATTAATCACGATGCTAACGAATCCGACGAAAAATCGAATGTTTTACCATTCATCATTTACCGCTCACCATTCACCATTAAATACCTGCCGCTTTTCACTTTCTATTTTTTCATCGGAGCTGCCTTGCTTGCCAAAGGTTTAATCGGCATCGTTTTTCCGTTTGCCATCGTCGCTTTTTATTACGTTTTATCGTGGCGATTGCCGAACAAAACATTCATCATCAGCCTTTTTTGGGGAACGATTTTGAGTTTAATCGTCGCTTCGCTGTGGTATCTGCCGATGTATCAGGCGAACGGCTGGAAATTCGTTGACGAATTTTTTATTCAGCATCATTTTCAGCGTTATACATCGAATAAATATCAACATCCGCAGCCGTTCTGGTTTTTCTGGCTCGTTCTGCCGCTGATGACGATTCCGTGGCTGCCGTTTTTCTTGGCTTCTATTTGGAATTTTGTAAAAGTTCAAGGTTCAAAGTTCAAGGTTCAAAATTTAAAGACTGAAGTTCAAGATTCAAAATATGAAATTCAAACTCACAAAAATTACGGAAAACTCTCCACTCTCCACTCTCCACTCTCCTCTTTTGCTTTGGCGTGGCTGCTCGTTCCGCTCGTCTTTTTCTCGGTTTCCGGCTCGAAACTTCCCGGTTACATTTTGCCCGCTTTGCCCGCCGCGCTGATTTTCACGGCTGAATATGTTTGTCGTTACGTACAGAAATCACGAAAACGCGAGATTTTTGTTAAATTAACCGCTTTTGCCACTTTCGCGGTTGTCGCCGTTTTGCTTCAATTTTTCGTAATGACTTACGCGAAACACGAAACAGTTAAAAACTTAATCGAAACGGCGAACGCGAACGGTTGCGCGAACGAAAGAATCGTCAATCTTTACACGGTTTCGCACAATCTCGAATTTTACGCCGCCGGAAGATTGGTGCGCGACGCAGACGGCAAACTAAAACGCTACGAAGATTTTTCGGTTTTGGTCAAGGAATTGAAAAGCGGAAACAACAAACGAATTCTGGTTCTCGTGCCGCAAAAAGATGTGGCAAATTTAACTACGGACGAAACAATCGAAGCGAAAATTCTCGGCGACAACGGCGAATCGGCGTTGGTTTTATTGGAGAAAAAGTTTTGAATTTGACGTAGGAATTATTGACTGCGAAACACGCGAAACCAAAAAAAAAAAAAGAAAAACACAAATCAAATCTCTGCGTTTTGGTTTTATTTTAGCGTCTTTTCGCGTATTTCGCGGGCAAATTCTTTGGTTTGATTGTTTTTCGATTTGGTAAAGCGATATATTTATTCCGCCGCGCGGCGCAGTCTGTCCATCAAAGCCGCGCCGATTCCCGTTTCTTTGACGATTTCACTATAAATCGTTTCGATATTCTTGCGGTCGCATTCACGAAAAAAAGCGAAAACTTCACGCGCATATTCTTCAACCGAACCGCAAATTTTGATCAAATCAAATTCTATTTCAGGCTTTTTCAATCCGATAAATGCCTTAAATCCCGAATCCTGAATTCTGAATCCTAAATCCTGAATCAAAACGACTCGCGCACTCGGCGAATAATGCCGGTGTTTCAAACCCGGACTGCGAACAATTTCGTCTTTTTTGATTTGATGCAATTCGGTTTCGGGAATTATAAATCGCAAATCTTCGAGTGAAATCGCGCCCGAACGAAGCACGAGCGGAACGGCGGAAGTGCAGTCAATGACGGTTGATTCCAAACCGATTTCGGTCGCCTCGCCCTGTAAAATGCAGTCAATTCGCGTATTCAAATCTTCGTAAACCGCCTGCCAGTCGGTCGGCGAAGGCTTGCCCGAAAGATTTGCCGACGGCGCGACAAGCGGCGTTTCGCACTCTTTTAAAAATTCCCGCGCCAGTTTGTTTCTCGGCATTCGCACACCAATTGTGTCGAGATTCGCCGTCGCAATTAAAGGAACATTTTCGGCTTTCGGCAAAACCAGAGTAAGCGGCGCGGGAAAAAACGCTTCGATAAACTTTTGCGCGTTCGGCGTGATTTCTTCGACAAGAAGTTTGATTTGCTCGATGCTGCCGACGTGCGCGATTAACGGATTATCGTTCGGGCGTTGTTTCGCCGTAAAGATTTTTGCAATCGCGCTTTCGTCAAAAACATTTGCGCCCAAACCGTAGACAGTTTCGGTCGGAAACGCGACAATGCCGCCGCGTTTGATATATTCGGCGGCTTCGGTCGGCGATTTTGTCAGAATAGTTTGCATAAAAAAAAAGCGTCCCGCGAAAATTTTCCCGCAAAGACGCAAAGAACGCAAAGCAAAATAAAAATTACTTTTGCCTTTTACCTTTTTACTTTTGCCTTTTGATTTTAACCTTCGGCTTCACGCTCAATCGCCGCTTCGCCGCCGACTTTCGCCGCCAGCCGCGCCAAAATTAGAATAACGGCGACAGCAAGTGCCGTCGCTAAAATCGCGTAGGTATATTTCGACGCTAAACTTTCATCGTCCGCCATTAAAAGTTTGATCGTTTCTTTAATCGCGTCGTTCCAGGCGAGCGCGGCGACGAGTCCGAGCGCGGCTGAAGCGAGCGCGATCATTGACTGCAAAACCATTTTCGTAGTTTCTCTCGACATAAATTTTCTCCTGTGTTGTTTTGATGATTCGGGAATTGCTCTTTTGGTTTAATGGAAGTTCGGCGCAAAGTCAAACCGGCTTGGACTTTGCGCCGCGAAATTTCGTAAGATTTTATCAAATGACTTTAGACGAAAAGCTCAAAAATCTGCCGACCGCGCCCGGCGTTTATCTGCACAAAAACGCCGACGGCAAAATTATCTACGTCGGCAAGGCGAAGAACCTGAAAAACCGTGTGCGCTCGTATTTTCAGTCGGGGCGCGGACACGATGCGAAAACGCGCGAACTCGTCCGGCGCATCGCCGATCTCGAATTTATCGTCGTAGACAACGAAGTCGAAGCTCTGGTTTTGGAATCGAATCTCATCAAAAAACACAAACCGCGCTTTAATGTTTTACTCAAAGACGACAAGCAGTATCCGCATTTGAAAATGACGAACGAGGCGTTTCCGAAAGTCGTCATCACCAGAAAAATCGTCAAAGACGGTTCATTTTATTACGGACCTTTTTTGCCCGCGAGTCTTGCCAGAAAAACTCTGGATTTAATCAACCGCGCATTTCAGATGCGGACGTGCGACATCGAAATTGACGGCAAACTGCCGCGTCCGTGTCTCGAATATCACTTAAAACGCTGTCTCGGTCCGTGCGTCAAAGGTCTCTGCACGAAAGAAGAATATTCCGAAGCCGCGCGCGACGTAAAATTAATGCTCGAAGGCAAAAACAAAGAGTTAGCCGACGATTTGCAGAACAGAATGTGGAAGTTTGCCGAGAACGAAAACTACGAACTCGCCGCTAAATTCCGCGATTTGCACAAAACGGTTCTCGCTCTCGGCGAACAGCAGAAAATGGCTCTGACGGCTGACCGCGACGTTGATATTTTCGGTTTTTACCGTGAAGAGCAGCGATTGGCTTTGCAGCTTTTCACGATGCGTGAAGGCAAAATCGTCGGTCGGCGCGAATTTTTCTGGGAAGATTTGGACGCGGAAACTTTTAATCCGGCGGCTTTTCTCGGCGAAGTTCTCGCGCAGTATTATTCGACCGATTACGTGCCGCTCGAAATTCACGTTCCTGCAGATTTCGACGACCGCGAGATTTTGCAGACGGCTTTGACGACGCGGCGCGGGCGCAAAGTGCGAATTCTCGACCCGAAACGCGGGCGCAACGCAGAAATGATTCAGCTCGTCGAAACCAACGCGAAAATCGCCTTTGAGCAGAGATTTCGCGTTCTCAAACCCGACACGGAAAAAGTTCTCGGCGATTTACAGGAGATTCTCGAACTTCCGTATTTTCCCGAACGCATCGAAAGTTTCGATATTTCCAATATTTCCGGCTCGGAAAACGTCGCCGGAATCGTCGTCTTTGAAAACGCCAAACCGAATCGCCACGAATACCGACGTTTCATCATCAAAACCGTCGAAGGCGCGAACGATTTCGCCTCGATGAACGAAGCCGTTTTTCGCCGCTACAAACGACTGATTGCCGAAGAAAAGCCTTTGCCGCAGTTGATTTTTATTGACGGCGGCAAAGGTCAAATTTCGGCGGCGGCGGCGGCGATGCAGTCTTTGGATTTAGAGATGATTCCGATTGTCGGCTTGGTCAAACCGCCGAAACGCCACAACGAAATTTCGCATCTTTTGCGCTTCGGCTACGAAGACCGACCGATCAGCTTTGAAAACGGCGTTCCCGCCTTTCGCCTCGTCCAGCAAATCCGCGACGAAACGCACAAAACCGCCGTCGAATTTCACCGCAAACGCCGCGAAAAACGCGATTTCACTTCGGAACTCTCGGCAATTCCCGGAGTCGGCGAAAAAAGAAAATTAAAACTTCTGCGAAACTTCGGTTCAATCGAACGAATTGCGAAAGCATCAATCGAAGAACTATTGCCTTTCCTTGGCGGCAAGACTGCAAAAGAGGTTTTCGAGCATTTTGAAAGGCAGAGAAAACTAGCGGGCAATTAACATTCAAAAATATTTACCCAATTATGTTCAAAATAGATATTAATATAGAACTACCAAAACCTTGGAAAGACAAAAGATTCCAAACGGACAAGTTTGGTTACATCAATTTTCTTGTCGGACCTAATGGAACAGGTAAATCAAGGTTTACTGATAAGTTAAAACCAAATCTACCCGAATGCAGAATACTTAGCTCAGATAGGCTGGCTGGACTTTTTTTTAAGGTAGAGGAGAATTCTCATTTACTTACAGGTTCAAGCAATATAACAGAAGGATATGCCAAAAATCGTTTTAATGAATACAAATCGGGCGCAGAAGCAACAGGCATCGGTGGTGATGTATTTATAATCTTAGAAGAAAAACTCGACATTAGAATAAGAGTCGAAGCAACACTTTCTCAGATATTAAATAGAGAAATTCGTTTGGATTGGGATAGCGGCAGATTAATTCCTAGAGCTTATAATATTAAACAAGAAGCGACTTATGACTTACAAAAAGAAGAGAGTCACGGCATTAAGGAATTACTTGTATTGCTCACGCACTTATACGATGATTCTCACAAAACACTTATTATTGATGAACCAGAGTTAAATCTTCATCCGCAATTCCAAGCATTCTTAATCCAAGAGATTCGTAAAATAGCTGGAAACCCTGAGAATCCAGGAAAGAAACTAATATTTCTAGTTACACATTCTCCCTTTATACTCGACATTAATACGAAAAAAGACCTTTCATCTGTTATTTGTTTCCATTCAGATTTTTCAAAACCTTCTCATTTACTTTATAAAACAGAAGAAGAAATTAACGAATTTGCATCTATAATTCCTAGATTAAATGTTCATCACAAACAACTTTTCTTCGCAGACTGTCCAGTCTTTGTTGAAGGAATTTTTGATGCCCAATTCATAAAAGCAGTTCAAGAATTTAGAGGTGTTTCAATGGAAGGCAGCGGAAGTTGTGTAATTGATGTTGGAGGAAACTCCGAAATAGCTCTCTATCACAAATTGATTGAAGCGTTTAACAAGAAAGCAAAATACATTTATGATTTAGACAGCATTTTCAATGGTAAGCAATTAAGGATAAATGCAAATTCGGATGAAAATGTTAAAACCTACCTTGCGAAAATTGGAGCAGGTCCTGCATTTCAAAATTATTGCGGTGAATTAGAAAAATTACTTACAGAAGCTATCAAAACGGTAAAAGAAGCTGAATCTAAAAACCCTAAAATAATTGAACTTCAAGATTATTTGAAAAATGTTTATTCTAACCCAACTAATAAAGACGGATTGAAAAAAGCAAGAATTGCTATTTTAATCCATTTAGATAAATACAGATTAACTCTTGTTGGTATTCTAACTGAATTGAAAGTCTTAGAGATTGAAGGAAAATTACAAAATATATTGGAAGCATTAAAAGCACAGAGTGTCTTTCTTCTGAAAGGCGGCGCATTGGAACATTATCTTCCGTCATACACCGGAAATATTTATGACGTTAATGATAGTGTCAAAAAACAAACAATCGAAAAGGAAATTGAATTTCTTTTCAGTTCACTAAATATTGAGGAATTAGAAAATAGATATGGTTATCTTTTTGAAGTAATAAAATTATTGCCTGCAGAACCAAAAGTAGATTATTTAAAGCCAATTAAAAACCATCTCAGCTCATTAATTTATAAAATACAAAAAGGAGTAGAATCAGGTTTAATTAAATCAATAGAAACGATTCCTAACTATATTGGAAATGAATGGTCATCTTTTAGTAGAGTTTTGGAAGTAACTTCTTTAAATATTAAAAGCAACACGAAGTTTGAATGTCAGCTAAAAATATTAGATAAGTGGGGATTAGGTGAAAAGAATCTAATTATAAATGAAACTACAAACTCTGGAATGAGTCAGTTTGAACTTGTAAATTTATGAAGAGAGACAATCCAACAAATTTTATTTTAGAAATGAATAGTAAATTGATGGTTTTTTCCGACCGAAACTTATCACAAAAACTCGAACGCGCCGAAACCCAAAGTAATATTGATTTCGTGAAAGCGCGGGCTGAGATGTTTCCCGAAAGCGGCGCGGAGTAGATGAATTTTCAGAAAATAACAATGATATTATTTCGGTTTATTTCAACGACTGAACCGTTTTGTAATGTGTGAACAATAAGTAGGAGATTTTTGTCGAAAAGATTCAGCAAATCCCGGTTGCTGATGTTACCTGTCGTCAGATATAGAAGTTTGTAAGGCTCTTTGTGTGCGGTGTAACTGTCGTAAAAGTCCGAATCTTTCGAGATTACAACGCGCTCTTCGGTTAGAGAAACGCGGTTGATTTCATTGTCATCGGTTACATTCCTGCGCGGCAAATCTAGTGTGTGAAGAGCATCAAAGCCGCGCTCTGATAAAAAACGAGCCAGAGATTTCGGCAGTTGAGCGTCAACAATAAATTTCAGGCAACCAGACGGCTGACGGTTTTCACATCGGCGAGTTTAGCGGCGAAAAGCAGACAGGCTTGCAA
>JALYQJ010000474.1 GCA_030855875.1 Acidobacteriota bacterium | reverse complement strand
TCAAAACTTCGGAAACGAGCGCGAAAGATTTAGCCAGAATGATTGTCGGGCGCGACGTTTTACTGCGCGTCGAAAAAACGGACGCGCAGCCGACAGAAACGGTTTTGCTCGTCGAAAATCTGACGGTCAAAAACGCGCACGGCGAAGCACTCGACAGAATTTCGTTTGAAGTAAAAAAAGGCGAAATCGTCGGCATCGCCGGAATCGAAGGCAACGGGCAAACCGAGCTGATCGAAACGATTGCCGGTTTGACGGCGGCGGCAAGCATAAGCGGGCGCATCGAGCTTTTCGGCACGGAAATCACTAATCTTTCCGCCCGAAAAAGAAAGGAACTCGGCATCGCACATATTCCCGAAGACCGCCACAAACGCGGACTTTTACTTGATTCGGATTTGGAGGAAAATTCGATTCTCGGCGTTCATTATCGCCCGCCGGTGACTTCGGGCGGATTTTTGAATTCGTCGGCAATCGAAACCAGAACAAAGGAAATCATCAGTAATTTCGATGTGCGACCGCCGAACCCGCAGCTTTCCGCCAAATCGCTGTCCGGCGGCAATCAGCAAAAACTCATCATCGGCAGGGAATTTGAATTAAACCCGAAACTTCTGCTCGTTTCGCAGCCGACGCGCGGTGTTGACATCGGCGCGATTGAATTTATTCATCGCAAACTGATCGCTCTGCGCGACGCGGGAACGGCGGTTTTACTGGTTTCCGCTGAACTTGAAGAAGTAACCGCGCTTGCCGACCGTTTGCTGATTATCAGCAAAGGAAAATTTGTCGGCGAAGTTGATCCGAAAACCACAAGCAAAGAGGAAATCGGATTGCTAATGACCGGCGGAAATTAAGATTTTCTTAGCCACAAATTACACGAAATAAACACGAATAAAAATGAAAATAATTCGTGTTTATTTCGTGTAATTTGTGGCTAACTTTTTATACTGATTGTGAATTTGATTTAAAAAGATTTTTTATTCGTTCAATTGCCGTGTGCAGATTTTCCATCGAAAGCGCGTAAGAAAGCCGCAAAAATCCGTCCGCGCCGAAGCCTTCGCCGTCGGTGGTGACGACGTGCGCTTTTTCCAGTAAATAATCGGCGACATCGGCGGACGCGGCAAATTTATCGCCTATTAAACCTCTTACATCGAGAAAAGCGTAAAACGCGCCTTCGGGCATCGCGCATTTGAAACCGTTGATTTTGTTGAGTTCGGGAATCAGCCAATCGCGCCGGCGTTTGTATTCGGCGAGCATTGTTTGCACCGCCGCCATTGATTCTTCGCGGCGTTCCATCGCGCGGGCGCAGGCATATTGCACGAAAGATGTCGGATGTGTCGCCGAATGACTTTGAAGTTTGATCATCGCCTGCGTCCAATCTTCGTTCGCAATCGTGTAACCGATGCGCCAGCCGGTCATCGCATAAGTTTTTGAAAACGAACCTGCGACGCAGACGTAATCGCGTAATTCTTTCGGCAAAACAGCGGACGTAAAAACTTCCGACGGCGGATAAACGAAAAACAAATAACACTCGTCAGTTAAAACATAGACATTTCTTTCCGCGCAGACTTCGATGATTTTCCGCATTTCATCCGGCGGAATGACGCGACCTGATGGATTGCTCGGCGAATTAACGATTAAAAGTTTGGTTTTATTAGTGATCGCGGCTTTAACTTGTTCGGCGGACAAAACAAAATCCGTTTTTTCGGTTTCAATATAAACATTTGTCGCACCCGTAAAATTAACGATTTCGGGAAACGTCACCCAGTAAGGTTTCGGAATCAAACATTCATCGCCTTGATTCAAAATTGTGCAAGCCGCATTAAAAAGTGCCTGTTTTCCGCCGCACGAAGCCGCGATTTCCTTCGGCGAAACTTTTGCGCCGAACTGCTCGCCGTAAAAATGCGCGACCGCTTCGACAAACGGTTTCATTCCGGCTGCTGCCGTATATTTGGTAAATCCTTTGTTTAAGCCTTCAATCGCCAAATCTTTGATAAATTCCGGCGTTGGAAAATCAGGCTCGCCGACGGTTAAATCAATTACGTCGAAGCCTTGCTCGCGTAAGTTAGCAGCGGCTTGCATTGCCTTAAACGTCGAAGACGTTTTCATTCGGGCGACATTTTCGGAAACGGGAAATTTCATAAAAGACATTTTGCCACGAATTGCACTAATTTACACGAATAAAAAAACAAAAATAATTAGTGTTATTTGGGCAATTCGTGACCAAGTTTTTCCTTCATTTTCGCTTCGACGAGAGCGGGAACAAGACCTTCGACACGACCGCCCAAAGTAAAAACCTGTTTCATCAAATTCGACGAAACGTAAGAATATTCTTCCGCCGCCATCAAAAAAACCGTTTCGATTTCGGGTTCGAGACGGCGATTCATCAAAGCCATTCGGAGTTCGTATTCGTAATCGGAAACGGCGCGAATGCCGCGCACAATCGCCGCCGCGTTTTTTCGCTTGGCAAAATCAGCGGTCAAGCCGGAAAAACTGTCAACAATCAATTCGCATTTGCCATTTTTGATTTCGGGCAGAATTTCGCCGATCATCTGGCGGCGTTCTTCGACCGTAAACATTGGATTTTTTTCGGGATTATTCAAAACAGCGATAATTATTTCGTCGAAAAGCGGCAGACTTCGCTTGATAATATCGAGATGACCGTTGGTTAAAGGGTCGAACGAACCGGGAAAAATGGCGCGGCGCAAATTCATTTATCATTTACCATTGAACATTTATCAAATTACGAATGCATCATAAACGATAAATGGTAAATGATAAATGTTCAATGAAATTAAGTTTGTAATAAAACTGTAAGACAGTCTGAGTTTGCTGCCGAAATTACCAAAAACTGCCGGAATGAGTTATATTCTAGTATTTCGTGAATGAACGACGATTCATTTTAATTCAAATTAATTCAAAGTAGAAAGTTTTAAAGAATAGAAAATCACCCGGAAACTCGAATGAAAAACAACGGACAATCGGCGGCATTTTACGATTTGGAAGGAACGCTCGTCAGCACCAATCTCGTTCATACGCTCGCGTTTTATGCCCGCCGCCAGCAGGGTTTATTGAAAACCATCAGAAAAACCGTCGGCACGTTCGCCAAACTGCCGCTCTTCGGCGCGACCGATTTATATTCGCGCAACGTCTTTAACGAATTCTTTTTCAAATCCTACGAAGGCGAATCCGAAGACCGTCTGCGCTATTTCTCCGACGAACTTTTTGAAGATGTTTTAAAACCCGCCATCTTCGACGGAACGCCGGAACTCATCGCGCAATCGAAAAAAATCGGGCAAAGGCAAATCGTTATCACCGGCGCACTCGATTTCACGATTGATAAATTAATGACGCATCTCGGCATCGAAGTTTACAAAGCAAACCGGCTCGAATTCGTCAACGGCTACGCGACGGGAAGAATTTTGCCGCCTGTGATGGCATCGGCGACCAAAGCTAAATGGATGCGCGAATACGCCGAGCGCGAAAACATTAATTTATCGGAATCTTACGCCTATTCCGACAGCATTTCCGATTTGCCGATGCTCTCGATTGTCGGTCATCCGGTCGCCATCAATCCCGATTTTCGTTTGAAACAAACGGCGACGCAGCACGATTGGGCGATTTTAAATTTGAAGTAAATGAGGCTGGCTTGACCGCGTGAAACTTGAGCTGATTAATTGCGAAGGCAAACAGCTTTTGAGTGTTTACGGGAAGTAAGTTTGAGATGGCTTGGAGGTTTTAATGCAGCATACAGCAAGCGAAGTAATTGAAACAATCAGAACTTTGCCGATTCAGGAAAAGGCGAAAGTTTATGAATGGCTCGACGAAGAAAAGCGCGAGTTTGTCAAAAAATCGCAGAGTCTTGAAAAGACCGGAGACCGACTTGAGCGTTTTAAAAAAGCTGAAAAATGGCTGGCGGAAAATCGTGAGAAATATATGAACGAATGGGTTTGTCTGGACGGCGATAAACTGATTGCCCACGGCAGCGACGCTTTGGAGGTTGACCGACAGGCAAAGGAAGCGGGCATCGAAGCACCGTTTCTGGAACATATCGTCGAGGAAAAATATCCGTTCGGAGGTTGGTAAATGCCGGAGAATATCAGCTACGACAAGGTTTATGAGTATGACACACTTAAGTCCGGCATCACGGTTGTCGTTGAAATGTCTTACGGCGGCGAGTCGAGACAAATAAGAGCAAAGATTGATACAGGCGCGGAAAATTGTATTTTTGAACGCAAACACGGCGAACGGCTCGGCGTAGAAATCGAATCGGGCAGAGAACAAATCTTTAGCACGGCGGCAGGAATTTTCGTCGCTTACGGACACGAATTAACTTTGTCGGTTTTGGATATTGAAACCGTTTCGACCGTCTATTTTGCCAAAGAAGAATCGTTCACGCGCAATGTTTTAGGCAGACAAGGCTGGCTCGACCGCGTGAAACTCGGTTTGATTGATTACGAAGGCAAACTGCTACTTAGTGCTTACGGTGAATAAATTTATGTTTCGCAAATTCTTTTTATTTTTGTTGTTTATCAGCTTAATAGGTTGTTCGATTGATTATAAAGAAGCAAACAAAAAAGCTGTTGAAAGACTCCGCAATCAACTTCTGGAAGGCAAATATGAAGAAATTTATAATCAATCGGAAAACAACATAAAATACTACATTTCAAAAGAAGAGTTTTTGGGAAATATGAAACTTGCCGTTTCGACGATGAAAGAATTTGACGAATCTTTAACTTGGCAGCAAGACGAAGCGGCAGACGAACATAGAGTTCAAGAAGTTTACGGTTACGACCGTGCATCTTGGCGCACAATGGAAAAGAACGGAAAAAGATTGAATATTGATATTTGGTGGAGCAGCAATTTTAGTTTTTGCGATTTAACGATGAGCGAGGATTTTTCAGATAAACCTGAAATAGTTGTTACTCGCTGTAGTAAAGAATAAACTCCGCATCTATAAATTTATGGCATTGCAACTACGCAGAAAAACACACGAATCAATCATCTACATTGACAAAGACAGCGCGCCGCGCATTATGCCGTTTGGCGAGGATTTTATTCTCGAAGATTTGCCGGTCGGGACGCGCGTGATTTATCCGAATCCGCCGATTAAAGGTTTGCCGAATCGGGAAGCGGCGATTCGTTACGCGGTTAATCATCCGATTGACGCGAAACCGCTTTACGCGCAGCTTGAGCCGGGAATGCGCGTTACCGTCGCGATGGACGATATTTCTCTGCCGCTGCCGCCGATGCAAACGCCGGATTTGCGCCAGACGATGCTCGAAGTCGTGCTGGATATGTGCGCGGCGAACGGCGTGGACGACGTGCATTTAATTGTCGCCAATTCCTTGCACCGCAAAATGACGGCGTGGGAAATGGAGCGAATGGTCGGCTCGACGATTT
>JALYQJ010000335.1 GCA_030855875.1 Acidobacteriota bacterium | reverse complement strand
AACGGAAATCGCGCGTGCGCGGCGAATAAACCATTTTTGTTCCGTCCGGCGAGAAATCGCCCGAACCGCCTTCCGGCATCGGCAGCGAAACGGGTGCGCCGCCCGTCATCGAAACCGTGTAAAGTTTGCTAATCGGCAAAGCATACGAATCTCTCTGCGAACGGAAAACGATTGAGTTCCCGTCGTTTGTCCAGCCCATCACGTGATTGTCGTAGCCCCAGCGCGGAGTCAAAGGACCTTTTGCCGGATAAAAAGTCAACTGTTTCGGTTCGCCGCCTGATGCGGGCATTACATAAACCTGCTCGTCGCCGTCGTATTGCCCCGTGAAAGCGATATATTTCCCGTCCGGCGAAAATTTTGCAAAGACTTCGACGCCCGGATGAGCGGTTAAACGCACCGCTTGACCGCCGTTTGTCGGAGCAGTCCATAAATCGCTGCCATAAGAGAAAACTACACGGTCGCCATAAATGTCAGGAAAGCGCAAAAGTTTTGTTTGGGCAGCAATAGGTATAGAAAATAACAGAAATAGAAACGCATTAAAGGCAATCGCTTTGGCAGACATTAAATTTTCCTCCGAGAAATTTGAATAAGAAGAGATTTGTTTTGTTCAATTAAAAGTAACTTTGTTAGTAAATTAATTCAAGTTAAAACCCTTACTCATTAGTTTTTGGACACGTCATTTTTTGTTTTATTTTTTTGTTAATTAAAGAGAAAATAGCTTTGATTTACGTAATTTCTTTATTCCATAATAGGTCTGATATGTTATTCTTGCGCTTATTTTCAAATATTTAGTTTAAGGGGGTAAATGTATGGCAAGACTGGATTCATCGCTCGATAATGTAAAAGAAAATGTAAAAGAAAAAGCCGAACGGATTTCGCAAGATGCTCAAAGGTGGATTGTTCCGCTCGCCAGATTCGGATTTGCCGCAAAAGGAGTTGTTTACATTATCATCGGCTCACTTGCGGCGTTTGCCGCCTTCGGAAGCGGCGGTAAAACTACCGATTCTCGCGGAGCTTTTGAAGAAATTCTTTCACAATCTTACGGTAAATATTTGCTCGGCGCGGTTGCAGTCGGTTTAATCGGATATGCGATTTGGCGGTTTGTCCAAGCGGTGAAAGACACTGAAAACAAAGGGTCGGGAGCAAAAGGAATAGCAATTCGCTTTGGTTACTTTTTTATCGGTTTGATACACGCAAGCCTTGCTTTTTCGGCTGCTAAGTTGGTTATGGGGTCTGGAGGCGGCAGCAAAGGCGATAGCCAATCGAAGGAATGGACAGCGTTTCTGCTTGAACAATCCTTCGGACAATTAATTGTCGCCGCAATCGGCATTGGTTTTTTAATCTACGCCGTTTATCAATTTTATAAGGCTTATACCTCAAAGTTTCGAGAAAAACTGATCACGAGTGAAATTAGTAACCAGACGGAAAATTTTGCAATACGTTTTGGTCAATTTGGACTCAGCGCTCGCGGCGTTGTGTTTGGAATCATCGGTATATTTTTAATAATGGCGGCAATGAATTCAAATCCTAACGAAGCACGGGGTTTAAGCGGCGCATTAAGAGCGCTTGAGCAACAAACATACGGACAAATTTTGTTGGGAACAGTCGCAATCGGATTAATTGCTTATGGACTTTTTATGTTTGTAATGGCGCGTTATCGGCGGATGGTTGTGTAACCGGATATTCTCAAAATTCAAAAAATTCTTCAAGTTTGTAATAAAGGCTTGAGCATTAAACTGTTGCAAATTATTCACTTACCTCATCAATACTTACGCCGAAAAGGTGGAAAGGAAAATTTTCTATATGCGGCAAAAAATAAATATCATTATTAACGCGGCGTCCGGCACGAGCGATAAAGAAGACGAGCGACAAATTCTTGCGGACATTTTCAAAACCGAAGATGTGGAAGTGAAAATTAATTTAGCTAAGAGCGGAGATGAAATTGTCGAACTGGCTCGAAAGGCTGCTAATAGCGATGGTGAAATTATTGTCGCTGGCGGAGGTGACGGAACGGTTAGTGCGGTTGCGACAGAACTTGTCGGAACTGAAAAAATTCTCGGCGTTCTACCTCTCGGCACGCTCAATCATTTCGCAAAGGATTTAGATATTCCGCTTGAACTTGAGGATGCAGCTCGAATCCTCATTAACGGTCAGACTATAAATGTTGATGTCGGGGAAGTTAACGGGCAAATCTTTATAAACAATTCCAGTCTGGGTCTTTATCCCGAAGTAGTTCACCGGCGCGAAAAGCGTGAGCGACTCGGTTATGGAAAATGGAATTCCCTCGTCCGCTCCGCATTCAAGGTATTTCGCCGCTATCCGTCTCTCGATATTAGAATGACTGCTGACGGCGAAAAAACTATTTCAAAAACGCCGTTTGTATTTATCGGCAACAACGAATATGAAATGGAGAATTTCAACATCGGCGGGCGTGGATGTCTCGATGCCGGACATTTAAGTTTGTATATGACGACGAATCACGGTCGAATTGCGCTACTGAAAATTGCTTTACGCGCTTTTTTTGGAAATCTCCGACAGGAAAAAGATTTCGTTTCATTTTGCACAGACGAAATTTGGATAGAAACCCACCGGAAACAATTGCGTGTAGCGATGGACGGTGAAGTTTCAATGATGGAAACACCGCTTCATTATGTTGTGAAACCCGCTGCTTTGCGTGTAATTGTTCCCGTCAAAACCGTTGATGAACCAAATGAAAAGGAGTAGTTTTAGATGAGAACACTGGTGCATTTGTCTGATATTCATTTCGGTCGGGTTGATGCCGCTATTATCAAACCCCTGATTGAGCTGGTTGCAGATATAAAACCTGCCGTAGTTGCGGTTTCAGGGGACTTGACGCAACGCGCACGGAGCGAACAATTTAAAGAAGCACGCGCGTTTCTCGACCAATTGCCAAAACCGCAAATCGTAGTTCCGGGCAATCACGATGTACCGCTTTACAACATTTTCTCCAGATTTTTTCAGCCTCTCGATAAATACCGCCGTCACATCACAAATGATTTGGAGCCATTTTACAGCGATGAAGAGGTTGCTATTCTGGGAATTAACACCGCCCGCTCTTTAACATTTAAAGGCGGGCGGGTTAACGAAGAACAAGTAGCGGTTATGCGGAAAAAACTCTGTCCGTTCGATAAAAAAGTTGTAAAAATCGTTGTTACGCATCACCCGTTCGATTTACCCGAAGGTTATGACGATAGCGAACTCGTCGGACGCGCGAAAATGGCGATGAAAACTCTCGCCGATTGCGGAGCAGATGTTTTTCTCTCCGGTCATCTGCACGTCAGCCATACCGGACACACTGCCAAAAGATACAAAATCGGCGACCATTCGGCTCTCGTCGTCCAAGCCGGAACCGCAACTTCGACGCGCGGAAGAGGCGAAGCCAATTCGTTCAACGTCATTCGCATTGATTATCCGAACATTTCTGTCGAACGCCTTGAATGGCAGCCCGCGCGGGCGATATTTGTTAGCTCTTCAGTTGAAAATTTCCAGCAAGTGAGCAACGGATGGACGCGAATAAGCGAAGTAAGTAGCCACGTTTAATCGTCTTTGTATATGGCTGAACCAGAAATAAAATCTATTCATCTCAAGCGAATTCGGACGAAGCGCGCTCGCGCCAAAGCTCACTTAAAAGTGTTTTACGCCCGGTTTCGCGCGCTCATCGGTTCTATTTTGTTTTTAGGTTTAGCGAGCGCCGCCGGCTCAATACTGTTTTTCGCCTGGATTGCAGAAGAAGTGCTTGAAGGTGATACGCGAATATTTGATGAAACAGTTCGCGGTTTCATTCACGGTTTAGCAAATGATGGGCTAACCTTTCTGATGAAATTTATTACGTTGCTCGGCTCGACTTTATTTCTAAGTCTTGTTTGTATTTGCGTTTTTGTGATCTTTATCAAAAAAAAATGGAAACGCGCCGCAGTTTTGCTGATGATAACAATGGCAGGAGCGGTAATTCTTAACTTTGTTCTAAAAATTAGTTTTGAACGCGCCCGACCAGTTCCGTTTTTTGAGACGCCGCTTCCTGAATCATACAGTTTTCCAAGTGGGCATTCACTTTATGCAGTGTGTTTTTACGTAGGATTGGCGTGGCTTATCACATCTCGATTAAGCAATTACCTAACTCAATTTGCAACTTGGATATTTGCCGTGTTTCTTTGCTTACTCATCGGTCTGTCGCGTATTTATCTCGGCGTTCATTATCCGAGCGATGTGATAGCAGGATTCGCAGCGGCTATTGTTTGGTTATCGGCAGTTATTTCAATTGATTATATGATCAAAAAACGGCTGGAATCTCTCAAATCCATAGAATTTTGATTTTTTGAATTATTCTATAAACAAAAAGATTGATTACTTTAATTTGGTTCGCAAAAATGTCAGCGTCCGCATAAAAGCGTCTTTTGCCGCTTCCCCGTTATAACGCTCTCCCGTATCGTTGAAAAAAGCGTGACCCGCGCCTTGATAGATTTTGTATTCGTATTGCTTGCCGGATTTTTTCAAAATTTCCGCTGTTTCAGGCACTTTTGAAGTAATTCGTTTGTCTGTTTCACCATAAATACCAAGCACCGGAACGCGGACTTGCGCCAATTTTTCGGCTGACGGTGCGCTTCCGTAAAAGATGACTGCCGCGCGTAAGAGTTTGCTTTCGGCTGCCATTAAAAACGAACGCGCGCCGCCCCAGCAAAAGCCGACCGAACCGAGCTGTCCCTTTTTTACCTTTTTGTGTTTATTGAGAAAAGCTAAACCTGCCTCCAAATCAATCAATGCGTCTTCGGCAGATAACGTAGACAGTGCTTCGCGGGCTTTGTCGGGCGTTTCCATCGAGCCGGTTCCGCCTTTGCGCGAAAGCAAATCGGGTGCAAGCGCGATAAATCCTTCGGCGGCAAAGCGTCTGGCAACATCTCTGGTGTGGTCGTTCAAACCCCGATTTTCGTGAATTACGATGACTGCCGGAAACTTGCCTTTTGCTTGCGGGACGCTCAAATAGCCGCTCACGTTTACGTCCTTCGCGCTCGCGTATTTGATCGTTTCCGAATCAACTTTACTTTGTTTCGACTCGATTTTAGAAACAACCGTTTGTGCCAAGCCGCTCGATTCGAGCAGCAAATGTGCCGCCGCCATACTTCCGGTGACGGCGATCAATCGGCTCAGAAATTCGCGCCGGTTAAATCCGTTATTGCTGTATTCGCTGACGATTTCTTCAATTTCCTTTTCCATATTTTCCCCCAAATAAAAGTCACATTATTCAAACGGTGGTCGGTTAGTAATACTAAACCATTTATTTTCAAATTATGCCGACTCTAATTCATTTTGCACATTACTTTTGATTTACCATTTCTATAGATTATCAATTCGATTGAAACACTTGTAATTTTCAAGCTAATTTCTCTTTTTCGCCGTCTAAGTTTTGTATGGTTAAGTAAGCGGACACAATAAAATTAAAAATTTTCGACTTCGTTTTGAGTCCCAACTTTAGTCGGCATTTCGCCAGCGAAGCGCGGCGAAATCAAAACGCCGACTAAAGTCGGGACTCAGAACCTCTTAAAAACTATTCTGTCCGATTACTTAAATTCTCTTTCAAACACTATTTTTTGCCGCAGATGAAATAAACTTTTCGCTTGCCGTCTGCGTATTTAATTTTCACCGATGTTTTGATAGAATATGCCCGTATTTCAGACGAAAAAGGTAAAATAAATGATTGAAGTAGGCACAATTTTACAAAATCGCTACCGTATCGAAAAGCAGATCGGTCAGGGCGGAATGGGTCAGGTTTACGTGGCGACCGACGAGCGTTTTAAAAGCACGGTCGCCATCAAAGAAACCATTTTTCAGGACTTAACTCTGCGTAAGGCGTTCGAGCGTGAAGCGCGTCTTTTAAATAGTCTCAAACACATCGCTCTGCCGCGCGTCAGTGATCATTTTAACGAAAACGACGGGCAATTTCTCGTGATGGAATACATCGCGGGCGAAGACCTTGCCGAAATGATGGAGCACAACGGCGCGGCTTTTCCATTTGAAGACGTTTTAAATTGGGCGTATCAATTGTGCGACGCGCTCGATTTTCTCCATTCACAGCAAATTATTCACCGCGACATAAAACCGCAAAATCTAAAACTCACTCCGAACGGACACATCGTTTTGCTCGATTTCGGTCTGGCAAAAGGAAATCCGACCGACGCGCCGCATCAAACCGCCGCCAAAAGCATCTTCGGATATTCGCGCAGCTATGCTTCTTTAGAACAAATTCAGGGAACCGGAACCGAGCCGCGCAGCGATTTATATTCACTAAGCGCAACGCTTTATCATCTTTTGACCGGACTTCCGCCCGCCGATGCTTTGACCCGCGCGATGAATGTTTTGAACGGTCAAACCGATCCTTTGATCGCCGCGAATTTGATAAACAAAAAAATTCCGCGCGGCGTGGCGGAAATTCTGCAAAAAACGATGGCATTGAATGCCGGTGAACGTCCCGAATCGGCGGTTTCAATGCGGAAAATGCTGGAAGATTGCGACAAATTTGTTGATGCGAATGCGTTAAATTCCTTTATGAATAATCCATTGTCAGCCGATCTTCTGACTCAGAAAACAATAATAATGGGCGCGGCGACAAATATTCCGGGTTCCAATCAATCCCAAATTAAAACGGTGATTTCTTCCGATGAAATAACAAACAAGCAATCGCCTGAAACTCTTCACAACGGCGCGGATTCCGATTCGGTTTTAACGAGAGTTCAAACGGCAGCGGAAAGTGCGAAAAATCCGAAACGTGCGCGGGCATTTGGCGCAGTCGTTTTTGGAGTTTTGCTTTTAGTCGGAAGCGCAATTTCCGCTATTTATTTTTTTAATCCCGATGCTTCGCCGACAAATACAAATGCCGGAACCACACTCGTCGAAACGAACAGTAACGCTGAAATTCCCGCGCAGCAAATTGCGGAATCGGCAGAAGCAATTTTGGCGAATCAAAATCTTCTTTTATCAGAAAAAAGTCCCGATATAAAACAGCCTGACAAACAAACAATCACAAAACCGACTGAAACAACAAAAAACAATCTCCCAACCAAAAATCAAACGCAAAAAACACAGCAAGACGGAAAAACCAAGACTGACGTTCAATCCGATGAGATAGTTGTTAATGATGAAAAGATCGGTACAAAAGATATGATAATTGACGAAGACGGAATCAGAATGAAAAATCCGATTCGTGGTTCTCAAGTTTCTCCCGTTCAGCAGCCGCCGCTGCCGCCGGAAGTTTTCAGGCATTTGTCTCCCACGCAAATTCGTCGTCTGGAACGGCTCAGAAATCGAAAAAACCGAATGGTAATTAAACAATTCCCTTCGCCTGAACCGACACCTTAGTTTTCTTTAAATACACTTAACGCGGTATTCCAGCCATCGCTTAGAATTGGTTAAACTGAATGATTTTAGTAAACTAACCGACCTTGACCTTATGTATAGCTTTAACGGTCGGCACATCAACTTTTAACGTAATTTCATAAATAATCTTCCGTCAATCCAGGCATAACTCTATCCCGGCAACGGCTGTTCGAGAATTGCCGGAGCGTAAGTGGCTATTCTTTTTCCGCTGAATTATTTTTTTAAAGTATCAATAAATTTTTCAAGAAAATCCTTCTGCGCGTCCGAAAGTTCGATAAAGCGAACGGCGAAACCGATTTCAAAGACGTGATTGACGACTTCGCCCCAAAACTGCACCTTCATTCCGTCGGTGAGCGGCAGAAAAATTTTGACCGATTCGCCGTCGCTCAGTTCGCCGGACGATAAAATAAAACATCCGATCACGCTGATGTCGCTGATCGTGCCGCTCGATCTGCCGGCTAAACCTTCCCATTCAACGTCAATCGTAACGCTGATTCTTTCGACTTTGCGGCGGTTGCGTCCGCTTCTTCTGTCCAAAATTGCCATTTATTCTTCGCCTCGCGCTGTTTCCGGTTTTCCCTTCGTCAAATAATAATAAACGGGCAATCCGATTAAAATCAGGAAAATCCCAAAAAATGATTGTTTCGGACTCGTCCAGAGCGTGTTCAAAATCAGCCATCCGGCGACCAACAAAAATAGAATCGGCACGACCGGATAACCGAATGTTTTATAAGGTCTTTCGGCGTTCGGCATTTTGCGTCGAAACACGAAAACCGACGACGTGACGAGCGCGTAAAAAATCCACGAACCGAAAATAACGTAATCGGTCAAAGTGTCGAATGAACCCGATAATGCCAGAATACACGCCCAAACTCCCTGCACGAGCAGAGCCGTGATCGGAACGCGCGTCGCTTCGGATAATTTGCCCATCGCCGAAAACATTACGCCGTCGTGCGCCATTGCGTAAGGAACGCGCGCGCCGGTCAAAATTGATGTGTGCAGCGTTCCGATTGAAGAAATCATCAGCCCGACCGTGAACAGCGCAACCGCAAATCCGGTGGCGAATGTTTTTATATCGCCGCTGAAAAATCTTTCGACGACGACTTTGGCGACCGAAGA
>JALYQJ010000327.1 GCA_030855875.1 Acidobacteriota bacterium | reverse complement strand
ATATTTAATCCTCCAAATAGGGTTCTGTGTATTAATTGTAAATCGTTGATCGCTAATCGTTTTTTATTGACGATTAAAAATCAACATCTTCGTTTGTGTCAGCCGCGAGAACCCACGGGACTTTTTTTCTCCGGTTTGCATCTCCATCAAAAAAGTGTCCGAGACGCAAAAGCGACCTGACTCATCGCTTCGCTCGTTTTCCTTGAGTACGGCTATAAAAAATTTTCTACTCCGACTTTTTCGATTCGGCTTCCGGTTCTGTTTCCGTCGCCGCTTGTGGCGCAGTCGCATCTTCGGTGCTTTGTTCGGCTTCCGGTGCAGCGTCTGTAACTGCTTCCTCCGCTAGGGCATCCGTATTTGCTTCCGGTGCTGATTCTGTAACTGCTTCCGGCTCATTTGTTTGTTCGGAAACGGTTTCGGTTTCGTTCGGTGCAGCTTCCGTATTTTCCGTCGGCTCGACTGCTGTTTCGGTTGCCGTTTCAGCCGCCGGTTCTGCTTGCGCCGCCTCGGCTTTTTGTTCCGCTTCGACTGCCGGTTTTGCGTCACCGATTTGTTTAATGACGATTGCTAAATTACGCGGCACGGCATTAATAACCGTAACGATGCGCTGCGCTTGAGCGTTGATAACAAACAAAAGTTTGGAAATCAGCACTTCTTTTGACGGCAAGCTGGCAATTGATTCAACTTGTTTCAGATCAACCACGCGACCTTCGACGACACCGGCTTTGAATGAAAAAACATCGCCGTTATCTTTAACGAATTTTGTAACCGCTTTTGACAAAACGACCGGATCATTCTCAGTCCAGGCAATTGCCGTTACGCCTTTGAAAAATTCGCTTGCCCCTTCATACGGAGTTCCTTTAATGGCAAGCCGCGCAATCGTGTTTTTGACAACTTGATATTCCGCTCCGGCTTCGCGCAAATGGTGGCGAAATTCTTGGTCTTTATTGACGGTTAGTTTGTTAAAGCTGACTACCATCGCCGATTTTGAATTGCTTAATCGCTCCGTGAGGGCAGTTAAATCTTCCTGTTTTCTTTCTCTAGTTTTCATAATTTATTCCTTTTGCACCTCACTTTTTAGACGTATGATAATTCGTCGAGCAAAACGCCCGGACTCATCGTTGCCGCAACGTTGATTTTTTTCAAATAACGACCTTTCGCCGTCGTCGGTTTCGCCTTAATGACGGCGTTAATCAAAGTTCTGGTATTTTCCAGAAGTTTCGCGTCATCAAAGGAAACTTTACCGACCGGACTATGAATAACGCCCGTTTTATCAACGCGATATTCGACTTTACCGGCTTTCGTTTCCTGAATCGCCGTTTTTACGTCCATCGTCACCGTTCCGGTTTTCGGATTCGGCATTAAACCGCGCGGTCCTAAAATTTTTCCGAGTTGTCCGACTTTGCCCATCATATCCGGCGTTGCAATCAGCGCGTCAAAATCAAGCCAGCCGCCTTTAATTTTGTCAACAATATCATCGCCGCCGACCAAATCCGCTCCGGCTTCTTCGGCTTCTTTGATTTTATCGCCTTGCGCGATGACGACGACAACTTTTGCTTTTCCACCCAGACCGTGCGGCAGAACAATCGTTCCGCGAACGAGTTGATCGGCTTTACGCGGATCAACTCCGAGCCACATCGTAAGCTCGACGGTTTCATCGAACTTTGCGAATGTTATTTCCTTTAATTTAGTGATTGCTTCTTCGAGCGTGTGCTTCTTGCCCGGCTCGACTTTTTCTAGAGCCGCAAGATATTTTTTTCCGTGTTTAGCCATTTTAATTTTAGGTGCAAACGAAATGTCTTTGAATTTACACTTTTAAGCGCAAACATTTCTCCCTATCTTTTGTAAATTTTTTGTCTGAAAACTATGCTTCGATAGTCAAACCCATACTTTTCGCCGTTCCTTCGATAGTTTTAACCGCCGATTCCAAATTCGTCGTGTTCAAATCCGGCATTTTCTTTTTGGCAATTTCTTCTATCTGTGAACGCGAAATCGTTCCGGCTTTTTCCTTGTTCGGCTTGCCCGAACCTTTCGGAATTCCCGATGCTTTGCGAATCAAATCAGCGGCGGGCGGAGTTTTCGTTTCAAACGTAAACGAGCGGTCGGCGAAAACCGTAATCACGACCGGAACTTTCATATCCGGGTCGTCATTCGCCGTTTTCGCGTTGAACGCCTTACAAAACTCCATAATATTTACGCCGTGCTGTCCGAGTGCCGGACCAATCGGCGGTGCCGGATTCGCTTTTCCGGCGGGAATTTGTAACTTGATGTAACCTGTAATTTTTTTAGCCATAACTTTATAGTGAATAGTGAATAGTGAATAGTGAATAGTGAATTCTACATTTTTCACTTCTCACTTTTAGTTATTCACTAAATTTATTCTTCTTCTGCAAACGTAACTTTTTCAATATCTAAGAAATTCAATTCGTATGGAGTCGAACGACCGAAGATTGTAATTGAAACCTTTAAGGTGGTTTTTTCTTCGTTTATCTCCTCAACTTTGCCGGTAAAACTGGCAAACGGTCCCGACTTGATACGAACCACTTCACCCATTTCATAAGAGAATTTCGGCTTCGGTTTCTCCGTCGCAATCTCGATATTATGAACAATTTGATCAACTTCCGCCTGAGTCAATGGTGTCGGACTTTTCCCGCCCAAAAACCCAGTCACTTTCGGCGTTGATTTGATAGCGTGAAAAACATTGTCCGGGATTTTGCCTTTTTCGTCGCACTCGATTTCAACCAGAACGTAGCCCGGATAAAACATCCTCGACGATTCGATGCGCTTGTTACCGCGCATTTCGACAACCGTTTCCTTCGGCAGTAAAACTTCGGTGATCTGCTCGCCTAACTCCATATCACGGATACGCGCGTTAAGACTTTCGACCACTTTATTTTCATGCCCCGAATATGTGTGGATAAAATACCACTGCCTCATTATTTAATCCTTATATACCGACAATCTTATTGACCAGCCAGGTCAGACCATCTAAAAGATAAGTCCACGCCTGATCAATCAAAAATAAATAAAGGGCAAAGAAAATGACGCTGATAATAACGATAATTGTCGTATTCTTTACGTCGTCCGAAGAAGGAAATGTCGTTTTATCCAACTCCTCGCGCGTATGACGTATAAATTCGCCGACGCTTTCCTTTTCCTTAGTCTTATTGTCTAAGGTGTCAACTGCTTCTGACACTTGTTTTTCTCCTAAAATTTATTGGCAGGGGTACCAGGACTCGAACCCGGACCTAAGGTTTTGGAGACCTCCATGCTAACCATTGACACCATACCCCTTTAAGTGAGTGGAGAGCGGCGAGTGGAGAGTAGCGAGAAAAATAATTTCAACTCGCTACTCTCCACTTTCAACTCTCTACTCGAATTATTTGTTTTCCTTATGCGGCGTATGGCAGCGACAGCGACGGCAAAACTTTTTGAATTCAAGCCTTTCAGGCGTTGTTTTCTTATTTTTCGTCGTTACGTAGTTGCGCTCTTTGCACTCGGTACACTGTAAAATTATATTATCTCTTGGCATAACTTCAACCTAATTTTTCCTACTCGACAATATCGGAGACGGTTCCGGCTCCGACCGTTCGTCCGCCTTCTCTGATAGCGAATCTCAAGCCTTTCTCCATCGCTATCGGTGCGATCAACTCGATCTCCATCGCTATATTATCGCCCGGCATCACCATCTCCACGC
>JALYQJ010000326.1 GCA_030855875.1 Acidobacteriota bacterium | reverse complement strand
GCGTGGAGATGGTGATGCCGGGCGATAATATAGCGATGGAGATCGAGTTGATCGCACCGATAGCGATGGAGAAAGGCTTGAGATTCGCTATCAGAGAAGGCGGACGAACGGTCGGAGCCGGAACCGTTTCCGATATTGTTGAGTAATTTGATTTATCCAGATTCAAAATTTCAAATATGAAATCTGGAATTTGGAATCTGGAATATAGAAATTATGTTAAACGAAAAAATTCGCATTAAATTAAAGGCTTACGACCACCGGGTTTTGGATCAATCAACACAGGAAATTGTCGAAACGGCGAAAAGAACCGGCGCGAGAATTGCGGGACCGATTCCGCTTCCGACCATCAAAAATAAATGGACGGTTTTGCGCTCGCCTCACGTTGACAAAAAATCGCGCGAGCAGTTTGAAATCAGAACGCACAAGCGTTTGATGGACATTCTCGATCCGACGGCGGAAACCGTTGATGCCCTAATGAAATTGGATTTGCCAGCCGGAGTTGATGTCGAAATCAAAGCATTCGGGAAAAGCTAGTTTATTAAGTTCGTTGAGTTTATTGAGTTCCTAGAGAGAAGAAAATTTTCTCCGACTCAATAAACTCAACGAACTCAACAAACTCAATAAACTTAAAGATTATGATAAGCGGAATTATCGGAAGAAAAGTTGGAATGACGCAGATTTTTGCGGAAGACGGAACGGTTACGCCCGTGACGGTTATCAAAGCCGGACCCTGCGTCGTCGTGCAGACGAAAAGCGCGGCGGGAAACGACGGCTATAATGCGGTGCAGATCGGTTTGGTCGAAGATAAGCCGATCAAATTAAAAAATGTTACAAAGCCGATGCGCGGACATTTTGAAAAAACCGGCGGCGGCGTTCCTCCAACGAGAATACTAAAAGAGATTCGTCTGGTTGACGCGCCCGATGCGACTGTCGGCGATCAGATAAAAGTTGATGTTTTTAGCGACGGCGATAAAATCGAAGTCATCGGAAAATCGAAAGGTAAGGGTTTTCAGGGAACGATCAAACGTCATAATTTTAAGCGCGGACCTATGTCGCACGGTTCAATGAATATTCGTGCGCCGGGATCAATCGGTCAGTCGGCTTATCCGTCGAGAGTTATCAAAGGAACCCGTTCGTCAGGACATATGGGCGACGACCGCGTGACGATAAAAGGTTTGACGGTTGCGAAAGTTGACGTTGAAAACAATTTGATAATGGTGCGCGGAGCAGTTCCAGGCGCAAACGGAAGTTTGGTTGTAGTTAAGAAATCATAAAAGTAGTTCAAGGTTCAAGATTTAGGATTCAAGGTTAAAACAAACTTGGAACTTGGAACTTGGAACTTGGAACTCGAACGGAGTGAGATTATGCCTACCGTAAAGGTTCGCAATTTGAGTAATAAAGAAGTTGGCGATTTGACGCTTTCGGATGCCGTTTTTGGTGTCGAATTAAACGAAGCGTTGATTCACGCAGCGGTGACGAATTATCTGGCAAACGGACGGCAGGGAACTTCGGCGACAAAAACGCGCGGAAATGTTTCGGGTTCGGGCAGAAAACTCTGGAAGCAGAAAGGAACGGGTCGGGCGCGTATCGCGTCAATTCGTTCACCTTTGTGGAAAGGCGGCGGTAATGTTCACGGACCGCAGCCGCGCGACTGGTCATATAAAATGCCGAAGAAAATGCGGCGCGGTGCGCTTCGCTCGGCTCTTTCGGAAAGATTACGCGAAGGTAATTTAATTATCATTGACGAAATCGCGCTGGAAAATGCGAAAACGAAAAATTTTGTCGGCACGATTAGCGCACTCGGTCTTTCAGAAAATATCAAAAAGCCGACCAAAGTTTTAATAGTTGATTCGCTCGATAACGCCAATTTGATTTTGGCTTCGCGCAATGTTCAGAAAACGAAAGTTACTAATAGCTACGGCGTGAATATTTACGACTTGCTAAAACACGAAAAACTTTTGATTACGAAATCGGCAGCCGAAGAGTTGAGCCATATGCTTGATCCGCAGCGCGAAAATAAAGCTGAGAAGGAGGCGACGGAAAATGATTAATCTAAGTGTTTGGGACGTTTTAAAATCGCCTGTCGTGACCGAAAAAAGCGTTTTGTTAAAAGAAGATTCGACCGTCAATGCGGAAGACCGAAATTTCGGACAGGTTCTGACGTTTCGGGTTGACCGCAAAGCTGACAAAGGCGAAATCAGAAAAGCCGTAGAAGAAATTTTCAGCGTAAAAGTCGCAAAAGTTCGCACGGTGCATTACGACGGAAAAATGAAAAAGCGCGGAAAACACGAAGGTCGTCGTGCAGCCTGGAAAAAGGCTTATGTCACTTTGAAAAAAGGCGAACCGGAAATTGATTACGCAGAAGCAATTTAACATTAAACATTTATCATTTATCAAAAAATTACTGATAAATGATAAATGATAAATGAACAGTTATGGGAATTAAAAGATTAAAACCGACATCACCGGCGCGAAGATACCAAACGTATCTGACGCGCGATGAATTGACTCCGAACGCAAAACCGGAAAAATCTTTGCTGGAGCCGAAAAAGAAAATTTCCGGGCGCAACAGCGACGGACGTATTACGGTTCGGCGGCGTGGCGGCGGACACAAACGATTTTATCGGATTATTGATTTTAAGCGCAATAAACCGGGAATTCCGGGTAAGGTTTCGCAAATCGAATACGACCCGAATCGCTCGGCGCACATCGCCCTTATTACATATCTCGATGGCGAAAAGCGTTATATTATTGCGCCGGTCGGATTGACGGTCGGCGGGATGGTTCTAAGCGGCGCGGAAGCAGACATTTTGCCGGGAAACGCGCTGCCGATCAAAAACATTCCGCTCGGAACGCAGGTTCATAATATTGAAATGCGTCCGGGTAAAGGTGGACAACTGGTTCGTTCCGCCGGCGGTTTCGCACAGATTGTTGCTAAAGATGGTGACTACGCACAGCTTAGAATGCCTTCGGGCGAAGTTCGCCGCATTCCGGTCGTTTGTATGGCAACCGTCGGACAGGTCGGCAATCCCGAACACGAAAATGTTTCTTTGGGCAAAGCCGGACGTTCACGCTGGATGGGCAGAAGACCAAAAGTTCGCGGTGTTGCAATGAATCCGGTTGACCATCCGCACGGCGGTGGTGAAGGTAAAACTTCGGGTGGTCGCCATCCCGTAACGCCCTGGGGACAACCGACACGCGGCTATAAAACGCGACGTAATAAACGCACACAGAATATGATTGTGCGCGACAGAAGGAGAAAGTAATTTCGTGTTTTGAATTCCAAATTTGGAATCTGAAATCTGAAATCTGAAATTTAAGATTATGCCACGTTCAGTAAAAAAAGGACCTTTTATTGATTTGAGTGTTTTGAAGGCTCTCAAACGAATTGAAGAAACCGGCAAAAAACCGCCCGCCATCAAAACCTGGTCGCGTCGTTCGACGATTTCGCCGAATATGGTCGGTTTAACTTTTGGTGTTCACAACGGCAAACGTCACATTCCGGTTTTTGTGACGGAAAATATGGTTGGACACAAATTAGGCGAATTTTCGCCGACCAGAACCTTTAAAGGTCATCCGGGAACAAAAGCCGAGAAAATGGCGAAAAGAAAGTAGGCACATTTTGGATTTTAGATTTTGGATTTTGGATTGGTTTATAGACTTATACGGTTAAAATAAACACATATCTTAAAATCCAAAATCCAAAATCCGCAATCCAAAATTAAAATATGGAAGCGATAGCAAAAACAAGACATTTGAAAGGTTCACCGCGAAAAGCGCGATTGGTGATTGATTTGATTCGCGGGCGAAATGTTTCGCAGGCGTTGGCGATTCTGAAATTTACCGACAAACGCGCGGCTGATCCGATTGCGAAAACTCTGCGTTCGGCGATTGCCAATGCGACTTATCTGGCGGAACAGCAAAACATCGCGATTGACCCGGATGATTTGTGGGTGAAAACGTGCTTTGTAGATATGGGAGCGCACAAAAATCGCCGTCGTATGCGTCCCGCGCCGCAAGGTCGCGCCTATAAAGAGCAGCGACATTATTGTCACATCACGATTTTGGTGACGAGCGACGAGCAGCCGAAGAAAGATATTAAAGAAAGTAAAAAAGGCAAAGAGGGCGATAAATCTTCGGGCGAAAAGACGATAAAAACTTCGGCGAAAACGAATGCTGAAAATGCTGAAAAGAAAAATCCGGTTATAGAAGCAAATCCGGCAAAGGCGAAAGAAGCGAAGGTTGAAGAAGTAGAAACGACAGCAACTAAAGCAACCGTCGAAACAGCGGAAGAAAATTCGCCGACGAAAATGACTCCAAAAGAAGCGGTCGCCGAACAGGAATCTAAGAACGAAGCCGAAATCGCCGACGCGAAGGATGCGACTTCACAAACTCCGGCAGAAAAGAATGCAACTCAACCAGCGGATGAGAAGCAACAGGATATAAACGAAGAACTGGAAAGGCAGTAAAATTTATTATGGGACAAAAAGTTCATCCATACGGCTTTCGGGTCGGATACAACAAAGATTGGCACTCGCACTGGTTTGCTAAACAGGAATTCGCTGCGTTCTTGGCGGAAGATCTGAAATTGAAACGCGATTTGAAAAAGCGTTTTATGGGCGCAGGCGTTTCACATATTGACATCGAACGCGCCGCGACCCGTTTGAAAATTATTATTTACACTTCACGTCCGGGAATAATCATCGGTCGTAAAGGAGCGGAAATCGAAAAACTGCGCGAAGATTTATCAAAGAAAACCGGACGCGAAGTTTTAATTTCAATTCAGGAAGTTCGTCATCCCGAACTGAACGCGCAACTTCAGGCGGAAAAAATCGCGCAGCAACTCGAAAAACGTATTGCTTTTCGCCGCGCGATGAAAAAAACGATGGAAGAATCGCAGCGTTTCGGAGCCGAAGGCATTAAAGTTATGATTGCCGGACGTTTGAACGGAGCGGAAATCGCCCGAACCGAATGGAGTCTTGAAGGAAGACTTCCACTGCACACGCTTCGCGCCGATATTGATTACGGTTTCGCTGAGGCGTTGACAACATTCGGAATCATCGGCGTTAAAGTTTGGATTTATCGCGGCGAGATTCTTGACCCGAATGCTTCGATGGCGCGCGGAACGACGACCGATCCGATGAAGGAAGTCAAAGTGCAGGCTGGCGGACGCGGCGGAGATCGCAGACCGCGCCGACGCGATGACGGCGGCGGCGGCGGCGGAAGAAATAACAGGTAGATTTCAAATTCCAGATTCCAGTTTCAAATTGGATATTAAAATCTGGAATCTGGAATCTGGAATTTGGAATTTGGAATTGCAAGAGGTTGATTCATTATGTTAATGCCGAAAAAGGTCAAGCACCGAAGAGTGATGAAAGGTCGTATGCGCGGACAGGCTTCGCGCGGCGATAAATTAAACTTCGGTGATTTTGGACTGAAAACACTGGAAGCCGCGTGGATTACCGACCGGCAAATCGAAGCGGCTCGTATTGCTATGACGCGCCACATCAAGCGCGGCGGAAAAGTTTGGATTCGTATGTTTCCCGACAAACCGATCACGAAAAAACCGGCTGAAACCCGTATGGGAAGCGGAAAAGGCGCACCCGATCATTGGGTCGCCGTCGTGAAACCGGGAAGAGTTTTATATGAAATTCAAGGTGTGCCGGAAGAACTGGCGCGAGAGGCGATGCGTCTTGCCGCGCAAAAACTTCCGGTTAAAACGAAGTTTGTGACACGCGCCGAATTGGAAGGAGGCATTGTTTAAGAATGAAACGCAAAGAACAAATGGATCAGCTTCGTGAAATGGAAATTGACGAATTGCGCGAACAGGCTGATGCGCTTAAAGAATCGCTTTTCCGACTGAAATTCAGAAAAACATTGGGTGTCGGCGAAACAGTAGCGGATATTCGCCGCGAAAAAAGAACTTTAGCGCGGGTTTATACCTTGATTACGGAAAAGGAAACAGCTACAAAACCGGCTTAGATTCTAAAGGTTAAGATAGAAAAAAATGCCAAGTAATAAGAACGAAGAAGTAGACGAAACAGTCAGCGGAACGAGCGAAACGGAAGCAACTGAAGAAGTAACCGCCGAATCAAAAGCTGACGATAACAAGCAAGTCGAAGAAACGAAAGCGGCTGCCGAAACCGAAACGAGCGAAGATGCGTCTGAGCCTTCGATTGTCGAAAGCGTATTTGAAACGGTTTCATCGGCGGTCGGAAGCGTCGCAGAAACGGTTGTCGGAGGAGTTGAATCGTTAGTTGCAACGGTGACGGGAGATTCTTCCGGTGAAGAAACCGCCCCAAAAGGGGGCAAGCGAGCCGAAAAAATCGGAGTCGTCGCATCGGATAAAATGACGAAAACGGTTGTCGTTAGGGTTGATCGTTTGGTGAAACATCCGATTTACCGTAAATACATTCGCCGCAAAAAGAAGTTTATGGCGCACGATGAATTGGGCGCGAAAACCGGCGATAAAGTTCGCATAATTGAAACCAGACCGCTATCGGCTCGTAAGCGTTGGCGCGTGGTAGAAATTGTTCAAAAAGCAGAAAGATAGTTCGTTGAGTTTGTAGAGTTTGTTAGGTTCATTGAGTTTATTGAGAGAAGAAGTTTTTTTAACTCAACAAACTCTACAAACTCTACAAACTCAACGAACGCAGCAAACTCGAACGGAGTAAGATTATGATTCAGATGCAGACCTCTTTGACGGTCGCAGACAATTCGGGCGCAAAGCGCGTCGTGATGATTATGCCGATTGGTGGTTCGACCAGTAAAATCGCCCGTCTCGGCGACAAAATCAAAGTGACGGTAAAGGAAGCCGCACCGGACGGAACCGTTAAAAAAGGTAAGGTTTATAACGCCGTTATCGTGCGAACCCGTAAGGAAGTGCGCCGCAAAGACGGAAGTTATATTCGCTTTGACGAAAATGCCGCCGTGCTGATTAAAGACGACGGTTCGCCAATCGGAACGCGCGTTTTCGGTCCGGTGGCGAGAGAATTGCGCGAAAAGAATTTTATGAAAATCGTCAGCCTTGCGCCGGAGGTGATTTAATTAATGAAACAGATTAAAACAGGTACAGTCAAAAGCAAAATTAAACGCGGCGACCAGGTTGTTTTTATCGCGGGCAAGGAATACGCCCGTTATGACAGCAACGGCAAACGGCAGCCGACACGCGGTAAAATTATCGCGGTTGATGCCCGAAACGGAAAAGTAAAAGTCGAAGGCGCAATGATTGTCAAAAAACATCAAAAAGCCGTTCCGCAGTTAAACAAAGAAGGCGGCATCGTCGAGCAGGAAGCGTGGGTTGATGTTTCAAATGTAGCGGTTATTGACCCAGAAACCGGTAAACCATCGCGCATCAAAGTGGAAATGCGCGACGGTAAAAAAGTTCGCGTGGCGAAAAGCGGAAAACTATTTCCCGAACCGGACAGAACGATTAAGAAAGAGCGCAAACAACCGGAAGAAGAGTAAAAATCAGTTTGAGGTTTGGAAACGCTGAATTGATACAGATTCCAAATTTCAGATTTCATATCCCAGGTTGCTGTTGATTCTTCAATTTGGACTTTGAAATTTGGAATCTGAAAATGATGCACAGCGTCACAGCGGGTCCCAAACAAATATAAAAACAATGGCTAGATTAAAAGACAAATACAAAAATGAGATTGCACCGGCAATCGCCAAGGAATTCGGTATCGAAAATCCGATGGCGATCCCGAAAATCGAAAAAGTCGTCGTTAATATGGGAATGGGCGAAGCAATAGCAAACGCAAAAATTCTCGACACGGCGGTTGAAGAACTAAGATCGGTGACGGGACAAAAGCCGGTCGTGACGAAAGCGAAAAAATCAATTGCCGCCTTTAAACTGCGTCAGGGAATGAACATTGGCGCGATGGTGACGCTGCGCGGAGATAGAATGTATGAATTCCTCGACCGCTTAATTTCAGTCGCCCTGCCGCGTGTGCGTGATTTTCGCGGGATTTCCGCCAAAGCATTCGACGGGCGCGGAAATTATACGCTCGGCGTTCGTGAGCAGTTGATTTTCCCGGAAATTGATTTTAATAAAGTTGATAAAACTCGCGGGATGAATATTTCCATTGTGACGACGGCGAAAACCGACGAACAGGCACGTTCACTTCTGAAAGCAATGGGAATGCCGTTTCGTCAGTAATTAGAAATTCCAAATTTCAGATTTCAAATTGCAAAAGTATGGAATCTGGAATCTGGAATCTGGAATTTGAAATTAAATATGGCAAAGATTAGTAAAGTCGTTAAAAACGAAAAACGCAAAAAAACGGTTTCGCAGTATGCAGATCGTCGGGCGGCATTTAAAAAGATCATCAATAATCCGACCTCGACGATTGAGCAAGTTGACGAAGCGGTGATGAAACTGCAAAAACTGCCGCGCGATGCCAGTCCGGTGCGCGTTCGCAATCGCTGTTCACAGACTGGACGAACACGCGGCTATTTGCGAAAGTTCGGAATGTCGCGCATTGCTTTTCGCGAATTGTCTCTCGAAGGACAAATTCCAGGCGTGATTAAATCAAGTTGGTAAGTTAGATTTTGGATTTTGGATTTTGGATTTTGGATTAACATCAAAAATCCTTTTTTAATCCAAAATCGCAAATCTAAAATCCAAAATTATTTTACGGAGTAAAAAATGACAGATCCAATAGCCGATATGCTGACACGGATTCGCAATGCAATCGCCGCGAATCATACCCGCGTTGATATTCCCGGCTCAAAATTAAAGTTAGAGCTTGCGCGTATTTTGAAGGAAGAAGGCTACATCAATAATTATGTAACCAAAGGCGAAGATATTAAATATGTAATTCGCATCTTTCTGCGCTACGATGCCAAAGGAACTTCTTCAATCAGCCATCTGTCGAGAGTTTCTCGTCCGGGCAGAAGAGTTTACGTCGGCGCAACCGAAGTGCCGAGAGTTCTCGGCGGCTACGGGATTAATATCGTTTCCACCTCGCAGGGATTGATGAGTGGCAAACGCGCCCGCCGCGAAAATATCGGCGGCGAGATTTTAGCACAAGTATATTAAAATTCCAGATTTCAGATTCCAAATTCCAGATTGATTTGGAATCTGAAATCTGGAATTTGGAATCTGAAATTAAGAGGAATTATGTCGCGTGTAGGAAAAAAACCGATTAGCATACCTTCGGGAGTAACCGTTACGATTAACGATTCGGAACTGGAAGTAAAAGGTCCGAAAGGAACTTTGAAGACACCTGTTCCAAACGGAATCAAATTCAAACAGGAAGACGGAACTTT
>JALYQJ010000269.1 GCA_030855875.1 Acidobacteriota bacterium | reverse complement strand
GTTTATTGATGAAGCATATTCGCTTAGTCGAAGTCACGATAATGATTTTGGACACGAAGCAATAGATACTTTGCTCAAACTGATGGAAGATAACCGAAACGATCTGATAGTCATTGTCGCCGGTTATACAGATAAAATGAAGGGGTTTTTACAAATGAATCCCGGAATGCGCTCACGCTTTAATAAATATATCGAGTTTGAAGATTACACGCCTGAACAGTTGGTTGAGATTTTTGAATCCTTCTGTGAGAACAGCAATTATAAGCTGGTTTCGTCAACTAACAATTATTTAACACGAGTGTTTTGTTCTTTATATGAAACCAAAAACGACACTTTTGGTAACGGAAGGCTTGCCAGAAATTTATTTGAAATAACCATTAACAATCAAGCGAATCGCATTATTAACCTTCCGCACGTTGACGATGAAATACTTTCAGCAACTGAAGTAACAGACATTCCGAGAATGGCGGATTTGCCGCATATTTTATAAACTTTTCGCGTGATTAAGTCATTCAAAGATTCCGAAACCGGGAAAATCTACAATCTTACGCGCTCGCGCAACAATTCTTGATAAAACTCATATCTTACTTTATTCTGAAAATATGCCGACGATTTTCAGGCAAAGCGGCTTTGAATTTTTAATTAAGAACGCACGACCATTTGCCGCCGCACATTCATGTTTTGCGCGGCGGCGCAGAGGTTTTGATAAATATCGGATTAGATGACGGTTTGCCGTCAATTCGTGAAGTCAGGCGAATGAATAATCGAAACGTCAGCCGCGCTCTCCTCATTGCGATTGAAAATAATCGAATCTTTTTAGCCCGTTGGCGCGAAATTCACGGGTAAGGAAATTATATGAGCAAATCTACTTTGGAATCTTACGGAATCAGCGAGGCGGAATTTAATCGTCAAGTCCGGGAAGGCATCAAACGCGGCAAAGAAACTGAAAAGCGCGAACCGCGAGCCGTCGCGGTCAAGCACGAAAACGGACGAACTTTTATCGAACTGGCGACGGGCTGGAGTTTTAGCTTTGACCCGCGAGTTTTTTCCGAATTACAAAACGCCGCCGAAAAGGATTTGGAAGCTGTGAAAATTTGGGGACAAGGCTACACGCTCGAATGGACAAATTTGGACGCGCACATCGGCATCGGCGCGATTATGCTAAAGCTAATCGGCGAAAAATATCTTGCTTCGGAACTGAACCGTCAGCGCAAACAATCCAAAAGAGCAGTTTTGTAATTTTTAGCCGATTAGAAGCGGCGGAAGGCATTCACGATTTGGCGATTTGTATGTAAGTTAATTTGTAATTTAATTTGTCGGGGCGATGGTTTGTCCTCTCCCGTTGTGATTTGCGGTCAGTTGGATTTTCATTCAATTGATCGTTTTATTTTGTGCTAAAATGTTTGAATTATGAACACGACGACAATTAGTTCAGCCAAGCAGAACTTGGAAAATTTGATAATACAAGTTGAAAATGATGCCGAGCCGATTTTAATTATGCTGGATGAAGACCGCAAAGCCGTTTTAATGTCCGAGCGTGAATTCAATTCCTGGCAGGAAACGATTTATCTTTTGTCGAATCCGGCGAATGCCGAACATCTGAGAAAATCTCTCGCCGAAGCCGATTCCGGGTTGATGAGCGAAAGAGAATTGCTTGAAAAATGAAACTGACTTTTACACATTCGGCGTGGGAAGATTATCTCTGGTTTCAAGACGCGCAGCCTCATTTGCTCAGACGGCTCAACGAATTAATAAAAGACGCTCAACGCAACGGCTTTCAAGGCATCGGCAAACCCGAACCGCTCAAAGGCGATTTATCCGGCTGCTGGTCAAGACGCATTAACAACGAACATCGCTTAGTCTACCGGCTTGAAAAAGACGCGCTAACCATTATTTCTTGTCGTTATCATTACAAGAAATAATTCAGCGAATCGGTACGCCGGAGATTTATAAATGACCACGATTAACACGAAAATTCCCGATACGCTTTTTCGCCAAGCCGTCACGATTGCCGAGCGCGAAGAAATGACGCTCGACCAATTTATCGCGCTGGCATTGGCAAGCCAGATTTCGAGTTGGGAAGTCGGCAAAACTTTTACCGAACGCGCTAAATGAGGCGATTGGGAAAAAGCGAGAGAGATTTTAGCGAAAGATCCCAACGCAGAACCGGAAGATTACGATACACTTTAACTTCAAATCGGTAACAGAAGCGGCGGGAGGCATTCACGATTTGACGATTGATATGTAATTTAGTGGTCAGTCGGATTAAATAATCCGACTGACTTATTCCAAAAACAAGAATGAACAAAAGGGAGGAAAATTTAATGCAGGGAACAGAAATAGAACGACGTTTCGACGCTTTGGATGAGCGTCAGAATTCGGACGATTACAATTTTAAACATTTCAGGACGAGCATTCTGCTTGAAGACGGGCAGCGAACCGTCGAGGCGCGGGGCATTGTGCCGGGCGAAACGGCACCGGATTTTGAATTGCCGAAGGTCGGCGGCGGTTCGCTTCGTTTGAGCGATTTGCGGGGCAAGCCGACGATTCTGCATTTCGGTTCATACAGTTGACCGATTACCGCCGGCTCGGTCGAGCCGCTCAAAAAACTTTATCTTCATTGGAAGAATCGAGTTAATTTCATAGACGTTTTAATCAGACAGGCGCATCCCGGACCCGGCGCAGAGCCGTATCACAGCTTCGAGCGTAAATTCCGCGACGGCGAAAAATTCAAACACGAAGACGGCGTTTTATATCCGGTTCTGGTGGACGACCTTGCGGGAACGACGCATCAAGTCTACGGCGGATTGGCAGACCCGACTTATCTGATTGATGCCGACGGACGCGTCGCGTTTTACAACTTGTGGACGCACGCGCCGACGCTGTTCGAGGCGATTGAGGAATTGTTAGAGCAAGACGGTCGCGGAATTGTGAAAGGCGGAACGCATCGCACACCACATCTGCTCGCTTCGATGACCGACGGTTGGAAGGGCTTGCGAAAAGGCTTTCCGCAAAGTGCCGTCGAACTCGAATTGTCCGCGCCGGGAATGGCGAGTCTGCCGTGGCTCGGCTACCAAATCCGCCCGCTGCTCGCGCCGCTGACTTTGCGCGGCGAACCGCTTCCCGCGCCTGTCAAATTCGGTTTGGCGGTCGGCGCGGGCGCATTGCTCCTGCTCGGCATTAAGGTTCTGACACGCGACAGAGGCGATTCCGGCGATGACGAATAAAATTTGCAGTCATCTGCCGCGAGCGATGTAATTTGAACAAAAAAGGCGGGAGCGATTTATTCGTTCCCGTTTTTTGTTATAATCAGCCTTTTTATGAAACCTAAGCAGACATCTTATCCGCGCAGCAAGATTAAAATCCTTCTGCTCGAAAACATTTCGGATTCGGCGGTCGCGGAGTTGAATCAGAGCGGTTACGCGGAAATCAAGCGAAGAAAGTTACCTGGGTTTTGTAGTTGGTTGAAACTCTGGAGATTATGCCGATACAGTATTTCAAAAAACTCGGCGGCACAAATGATATTTGGGAAGTCAGAGTTGATTTCGGCAGCGACGCTTTTCGTTTGTTAGGATTTTTTGACAAAAGCAATCTGGTTATTTTGACAAACGGTTTTGCTAAGAAGACGCAAAAAACTCCTGCGTCGGAAATTAGTTTAGCCGAACAGCGCAAAAAGGATTATCAGAGTATAGGGCAAACAAAATGAGCGATTTACAAAAATATATTACGAAACGAAAAAAAACAGACAAAGAGTTTGCGGAAAATTACGACAAAGGTTTTGAAAATTTCAAAATCGGCGTTTTGCTTCGTCAGGCGAGAGAAAGCGAAGGCATCACGCAGGAAGAAATTGCAAAAAAATGAACAAAAAAAATCGGCGATTTCGCGGATTGAAAATCACTCGGAGGATATTCGCCTTTCAACCTTAAGAAAATACGCCGAAGCAATCGGTAAAGAAATTCGGCTGGACATTGCATAGAAAATTACGGATACAAGAAAATTAAGACCGATTTATGTCGCTGACATTTTAGATGTCCCTCTTTTTTCAATAACAGCTTCGGAAAATCGCTCCATTTCTTCAATTTGCGGGCTTGATTGCAAAAGAAGAAGATTGACTCCGGCTCGTCCGAACTCGCCGATTTTATCGGCGACTTGCGCGGGTGTCCCCGTCAAATTGGAGCGCAGACCGCGATTCGACACCGAATAATCTTCGAGTGATACTTGCTGTTCGAGCTTTGTATTTGCCAGCCAGTCTTGATAATTGCCGTAGCCAGCCGCCGACTGTTTTACGTCCGTGATTCTTTCGATTTCTTTTTTAACTTCGGCTTCCGTTTCGCGCACAATCGCATAACCGGCAACGCCGTAAATCATTGGCGGCAAATTTAATTTTGCGCGTCGCGTTTCCATATCTTCGATTTTTAATTTTACTCTTTCGGGCGCGTCGCCGTGCATCACGTAAGCGTCGCACAAACGCGCAATCGTGTCTTTGGCTTTTTCCGATTCGCCGCCCGCGTAAATGATTGGTTTCTTTATCGGCTTCGGCTGCATCACCGCGTCTTCGATTTTGTAATAATCTCCCGAATAAGAAAAATGATCTTCTTTCCAAAGTCGGTCAATGATTTCGAGCCATTCCGCCGTGCGAGCGTAGCGGTCGTCGTGTTCGTCAAACTGCACGCCGTATTTTTTCGCCTCGCCAGCCCACCAGGATGAAACGACATTTAACGAAAGTCGTCCGCCGCCGCCGATGCGGTCAATGTTCGCGGCTTGTTTGGCGAGCAGCGCGGGATTGTGAAAAGTCGGACGCACCGCGACCATTAATTCGAGCGTGTTTGTCACGGCAGTCAGAGCCGCCGCCGTTGACCAGGCATCGAGCGACGGCGCGTCAACGCCTTTGATGTCGTTTAGATTCAGTTCGGCGACGAGCGACAAATCGAAACCGATTTCTTCGGAACGCTGCGCGAGTTTTTTTACATAATCCCAACTCGCTTCCATCCGCTCGTCTTCGACGTTTCTCAGCCAACCGCCGAAGACCGGCATCCAGTATCCGTAGCGCATAATTCATTCTCCTTTTCTAAAAAATCCACGAGTCTTTCGTGCGGGTCGAACCCGATTAAATTCACCGCATCGGCGACAAAATTCGACAGCGCGTTGATGTCGTAAAAAAGCGCGTCGCCGTTGCGGTCGTCAATCAAATACTCGACGCCGCCGACATCAATTTTCGCCGCTTTCACGATCCGCTCGACCGTTTCAATGATTTCCGACGGCGGCTCAAACGGCTCGATTCGCAAGCCGCTTTTCGGTGCATCCGTCAGACACATTTCGCCGATTGCGGTAGCACCGCTCGTTTCCCGCGCGTCTTCAATTTGGCAAATTTCCGCCGGACACAAATTAAAACTTTCTTCGTTCGGATAAATTTTAATCGCATATAAAAATTTGCCGCCGAGCGTTTCGACGCGGTTGATATGTTCGCCTTTTTTTGGCGCAAACTCCTGGACGAGAGCCGTTCCGTCAATTCCTAAATCGAGCAGATTTTCTTCGGCGGCGTTTTCCAAGTCTTTTAATGAATCAAATTTTATAATTCCCGCGCCGCGCCCGCCGATATTTGGTTTGAAGACAATCGGAAAATCTAAATCTCCGGCGGCTTCGATTGCGGAAGCGGCGGAATTGATAACTCTGGTTTTCGGATATTTCACGCCGAGCAATTCAAAAAGCGTGGCTTGCAGGGCTTTGGAAATTTCGATTTGAAAAGCGTCGTAACCGTTGATGACGCGCACGCCTTGCTTTTCCAGACTCGCCAGAAGTCCGCGAGTGTAAAAAATCGCGTTGCCATGTCCGCGCAAGTAAGCCGACGCGCTCATTCGATTGAAAAAGAGCGAATAATTTTTCGCGTCCGCCGGATTATAGAAATGGTTTGCCGCGTCAATTTTCACATAATCAAATCCGCGCCGGTTGAGCGCGGCGAAAAGCGGACGAAACCAATCCGAATGCTCATAATAAATTGCAATTTGTTTGTCGTTCATAATTAAAAAACAAAAACCGCCTGTATAACAAGCGGTTTTTTGAGAAATCTTTTTGGCTAAAATTTTATTCCTTCGCGCCAAACCGCTTGTCGCTTAAATTCCGACAATACAAACAACACCACATATTTTTTTGCGCGAAAGAATTTTTCATTACAAATCTATTTATTCATCTTAGATATTTTATGTCAAGCCGAATGTAAAATTTACGAAACGCCTGGATATTTAAAACGGTCGAGAATAAAACATAGCGCTCGTTTTTGTTATAATCAGCCTTTTTATGAAAACCACAAAAACATCTTATCCGCGCAGCAAAATTAAAATTCTGCTGCTCGAAAACATTTCCGGTTCGGCAATCGAAGAATTAAAACAAAGCGGTTATGCGGAAATCAAAAAACTTTCCGGCGCGCTCGGCGAAGCGGACTTAATCAAAGAAATAAAAGGCGTTCACATTTTGGGTATTCGCTCAAAAACGCGTGTCACAAAAACAATTTTAGAAAAAGCCGATAAACTTTTGACAGTCGGCGCGTTTTGCATCGGCGTTAATCAAATTGATTTGCGGGCGGCGACGGAAAAAGGCATCGCGGTTTTTAACGCGCCGTATTCCAACACGCGCTCGGTCGCCGAACTCGTCATCGGTTTGTGCGTGATGCTGATTCGCAAGATTTCCGACAAAAACATCGCGGCGCACAAAGGAGTTTGGCTGAAGGACGCGACCGGAAGTTTCGAGCTGCGCGGCAAAACTCTGGGAATAATCGGTTACGGAAATATCGGTTCGCAGGTTTCGGTGATGGCGGAAGCGTTGGGAATGAACGTCGTTTATTACGACGTTTTGACGAAATTGCCGCACGGAAACGCAAAACAAATCCGCGATTTGGGCGAGCTTTTGGAGCAGTCGCATATCGTCACCCTGCACGTTCCGTCAGACGCGACGACGCGCAATATGATAAATGACGAAACGCTTGCCGCGATGCGAAAAGGCAGCATTTTTATCAATTATTCGCGCGGCGATACGGTTGATTTGGACGCACTCAAGAAATACGTCGAAAACGGTACAATCGGCGGCGCGGCGATTGATGTTTTTCCCGAAGAACCCGAAAAAAACGGCGACGAATTTACATCAATTCTGCAAAATCTGCCGAACGTCATTTTAACGCCGCATATCGGCGGTTCGACCGAAGAAGCACAGGCGAATATCGGTCTCGACGTGACGGCGAAACTGATAAATTACACGGAACTCGGCACGTCGAACGGTTCGCACACCGTCCCCGAACTCAACTTGCCGCCGCAAGCCGCGACGCACCGCATTCTCCATATTCACGAAAACATTCCGGGCGTTTTGGGCGAAATCAACTCGAAATTGTCGGAGCGCGGCATCAACATTACAGGTCAGTATCTGAAAACAAACGACGCAATCGGCTATGTAATTTTAGACATTGACACCGCGCTGTCCGGCGAAGCGTTTGAAATTTTGAAGGAAGTCAAAGGAACGATCAAAACGCGAATGGTTTATTAGAAAGAGTGATTTTAACGCAAAGACGCAAGGACGCAAAGATTTTAATAAAAAATAACAAAATATTTCTCTGCGTCTTTGCGTCTTTGCGTTAAAAATTAACTTTAAAGTATGAAAATAATAATTCCGGGCGGAAGCGGACAAGTCGGCACAATTTTAGCGCGGGCGTTTCACGCTGACGGTCACGAAGTCGTGGTTCTCAGCCGAAAAGCGGAAAAATCCGATTGGCGAACTGTGGAATGGGATGCGGAAACATTTGGCGATTGGGCAAAGGAATTTGAAAATGCCGATGTTGTTATCAATCTCGCCGGACGCAACGTAAATTGCCGCTACACGGACGAAAATCGTCGGGAAATTATGGATTCGCGGGTGAAATCTACGCGCATTGTCGGCGAAGCAATTGCCAGAGCAAAGAATCCGCCGCGCATTTGGCTGCAAGCCTCGACCGCGACAATTTACGCTCATCGGTTTGACGCGGCGAACGATGAAATGAACGGAATTATCGGCGGCGATGAACCGGACGCGCCGGACACCTGGAATTTCAGCATTGATGTCGCCCGATCTTGGGAACGCGCGGCGAACGAAATTGAAACGCCGCGCACACGAAAAATTTTGCTGCGCTCGGCGATGACGATGAGTCCTGATAAAGACGGGATTTTCGACGTTCTGCTCGGACTTGTGCGAAAAGGTTTGGGCGGAACTTCCGGCGACGGACAACAATATCTTTCGTGGATTCACGACGCGGATTTTATCCGGGCAATTCGTTGGCTTATCCAGCGCGATGAACTTTCGGGCGCAGTCAATATCTGTTCTCCGAACCCTTTGCCGAACGCTGAATTTATGCGAATTCTGCGCGAGGCTTGGGGAACGAAAATCGGGCTTCCGGCGACGAAGTTGATGCTCGAAATCGGCGCGATTTTTATGCGGACGGAAACGGAGTTAGTTTTGAAAAGCCGCCGCGTCGTCCCGACTCGCCTTCTCGAATCGGGATTCGCGTTTGAGTTTCCGACGTGGGAAAGCTCGGCGCAAAATCTCTGTCAAAGATGGCGCAGCGATAACCAATAATTCAGCGCAGTTCGCGTTTGAGAATTTTGCCCGTCGCGGTCATCGGCAGAGTTTCCCGAAATTCGACGAAGCGCGGATATTTGTAGCTCGCCATATTCGTTTTGCACCATTCGACAATTTCGTTTTCGGTTGCGGTCGCGTCCGGTTTTTTAACGATGAACGCTTTGACTTCTTCGCCGAATTCTTCGTGCGGAACGCCGATGACCGCACAGAGCGAAACGGCTTCGTGCATCATTAAAACTTCTTCGAGTTCGCGCGGATAGACGTTAAAACCGCCGCGCAAAATCATATCCTTCACGCGGTCGGAAATATACAGAAAACCGTCCGCGTCAAAGCGTCCGATGTCGCCCGAATAAAACCAGCCGTCTTTGATCGCGGCAGCGGTCGCTTCCGGTTTTTTGTAGTAGCCTTTCATAACGACGTGACCGCGAATGATGATTTCGCCCAATTCGCCGACCGGAACGTCCGTGCCCGATTCGTCAACGACGCGGATTTGAACGCCCCAAACCGGAAAGCCGACCGAACCGGGACGAGAATTTACCGCTTTATTGAAAACGGCGGCGGGCGAAGTTTCCGAAAGTCCGTAGCCTTCCAAAACTTTGGTGTTAAATTTCGCCTCGAAACCGCGCAGAACTTCGAGCGGCAGAGGCGAACCGCCCGCGTGACAAGTCGCCAGATTCGCGGCGATTTTCGCCAAGTCGAATTTGTCCGCGTCCGCGTAATTGAACAAAGCCCAATACATCGTCGGCACGCCCGCGAAAATCGTGACATCGTTTTTTTCCATTTCCGAAAGCGCGGCTTCGGGCGTGAAACGCGGCAGCAAATTCAAAGTCGCGCCGTTGTAAAAACCCGAATTCATCTGCACCGATTGCCCGAAAGAATGAAACAACGGCAGCGTTAAAAGATGCGTGTCAAAACCGCGCCGCACGTCGTAAATGCCGAACAGACGTGCGTTTAAAATCATATTCAAATGCGTCAGTTCCGCGCCTTTCGGCTGTCCGGTCGTTCCCGATGTGTATAAAATTACGGCGGTATCGTCGGCGTTCGTGTCAACCGACTCGAATTCCGTCGGCTGATTTTGAACGAATTCGGCGAAAGTTTCCGTGTTTTCAAACGGTGATTTTTCAGCCGGATTTGCGCCAATTAAAATAAATTTTTCGCACGTTTCGGTTTTTTGGAAACCTTCATAACCGAATTCGCCCATCGGCAAATCAGCCGTCCCTTGAAAACAAAAATAAACTTTCGCGTCGGAATCGGCGAGATGATAAGCGATTTCGCGTCCTTTCAAAAGAACATTGAGCGGCACGACGACCGCGCCCGTTTTCAAAATGCCGTAATAGACGATTGGAAAAAACGGCAGATTCGGACACGACAGCGCGACTTTATCGCCTTTTTCAATTCCGATTTTACGCAAGGCATTAGCGACTTGATTAGCTTTAGCTTCGACTTCGGCGTAAGTAAGCCGAACGTCGCCGCAAATGACGGCACATCTTTCAGGCACATTTCGTGCGCTGTCTTCGAGTAAAATTGCTAGATTTAACATAATTTTTATTTGCCCGCGAAACACGCAAAAGACGCGAAAAAGAAATCGAATTTTCTTTGCTTTAATTTTAGCGTCTTTCGTGTGTTTTGCGGGCAATTTCTTCCGTCTTCGGCATCGAACGAGCAATTATTTTCTCGACATCAACGCCGGCGGGCAGAGTTCCAAAGTTCAAACAACTTTCCAAAAGCCGCGAATTGCAGAACGCTTCGCCGACAAAAGCGGGCGCGTTTCGCAATAAAATCGAAGCCTGTAAAGCCAGAGCTAATTTTTCAACGACGCGCCGCGCCCGAAATTCCAGATTATTAACATCGAGCAATTCCCTTTCGATTTTCCGGGTGAAAACATCGAAATTTACATTCGCGCCGTTCGCCGAATTTATTTCATCGAGCAAAATCCCGACGCTTTCCTTTTCCTTTTGCATTGAGCGCAAAACATCCAGACATTGAATGTTGCCCGAACCTTCCCAAATCGAATTGACGGGAATATCGCGGTAAAGACGCGGCAAAACCGATTCTTCGACATAGCCGTTGCCGCCTAAACATTCCATCGCTTCGCCGACCGCAAAGACGGCGCGTTTGCAAATCCAGAATTTGCCGATTGCCGTGGCGATGCGCGTGTAAAGTTTGGCTTGTTCGTCGTTCGCCGATTCGTCAAATCCACGCGCCAGACGAAACGCGAAAGCCGTCGCCGCTTCGGATTCAAGACACAAATCAGCCAAAACATTACGCATCAAAGGCTGCTCAATCAGCAATTTGCCGAACGCCGAACGATACCGGCAATGATGCAGACTTTCAGCAACGGCGCGGCGCAAAGTTCCTGCCGAACCGACCGCGCAATCGAGTCTGGTGTGGCGCACCATTTCCATAATGTTCGCCACGCCGCGACCTTCTTCGCCGATAATTTTCGCAAAAGCCGCGTGGAACTCGACTTCGGCGGAAGCGTTCGATTTATTGCCGAGTTTGTCTTTTAAACGCTGAATATAAAAAGCGTTTTTCGCTCCGTCAGGTCGAAAGCGCGGCAGCAAAAAACACGAAACGCCTTTTTCGGTTTGTGCCAAAACCAAAAAAGCATCGCACATCGGCGCACTGCAAAACCATTTTCTGCCCGTGATTTCGTATTCGCCGTTTCCGACTTTTCGTGCGAATGTGATGTTGGCGCGAACGTCGCTTCCGCCCTGCGGCTCGGTCATCGCCATTCCGAAAGTCGCGCCGCGTTTTTCCGGTGCGGGAATAAACCGCTCGTCGTATTCGTTCGACAAAACTCGCGGCAGCCATTCGGCGGCGATTTCCGGTTGGATTTTTAATGACGGAACAACCGCGAAAGTCATCGTCAAAGGGCAGCTCGTCCCTTCGTCAACCTGCTGTTTCAAAAAAGCCAACGCGCTGCGGGCGACATATCCGCCTTCGCGTATTTGTGTCCAATTCAAATTGTGCGTTTCGTTTTCAATCCCGATTCGCATCAGCGCGTGGTACGCCGGATGATATTCGACCGTATCCGAACGATTGCCGAAACGGTCGTGCGTTTTCAAAACCGGCAAGTTTTTATTGGCGGCGTTTCCGAGTTCGAGCGTTTCGGCTTTTCCTAAAATCCCGCCGAATTTTTCCGCGTGTTCGTCGTTCCACGCGCCGCCGTTCGCTTTGACCGCTTCACGCAAAGCCGTGTCAGACGCGAAAAGATTGTAGTTTTCTAAAATCGGCGGCTGATTTAACGATTTACCAAATGGAAATTCGGCGATTTTCGGGTTCATTTTTTCGATTCGACCGGCTTTTGAGTTTTGTCCAAACATAAATTACTTTATAACGAGCCGGAAAAACAACCGTTCTGGAAAAAATCTGGAAAAAATCTGGAAAATAATTTATGTTTCGCAAACTTTTATGAAATTTAACCCGACATTTCAAACGCTTTTATCGCGTTTCGCCGTTTCGTTTTCATTGATTTTCATTGCCGCCTTTAGTGCCGACGCGCAGTGGCAAAAGCAGACGATTGATACAAAGGCGAGTTTGCGCGGTTTGAGCGTCGTCAATGAAAAGGTTGTCTGGGCGAGCGGAACGGGCGGAACATATTTAAGAACGATTGACGGCGGAAAAACTTGGACAGTCGGCGCAGTCGCGGGCGCGGAAAAACTCGATTTCCGCGATGTCGAAGCGTTCGACGCTAACACGGCTTATCTTTTGAGCATCGGCGACGGCGATTCGTCGCGGATTTACAAAACGACGGACGGCGGAAAAAATTGGAAACTGCAATTTCAAAATAAAAATCCAAAAGCGTTTTTCGATGCCTTCGCTTTTTGGGATCGAAACAATGGAATTGCGATGAGCGATCCGGTGGACGGCAAATATCTTTTGATTTCAACGAGCGACGGCGGCGAAAATTGGAAAGTTTTGGACAATTCACAAATGCCGAATGCAAAAGCGGGCGAAGCGGCGTTCGCGGCAAGCGGAACTTGTTTGATAGCGAACGGCAACACCGACGCATTTCTTGTTTCCGGCGGAAACGACGCGCGGGTTTTTCGCTCTGAAAATCGCGGATTGAGTTGGACTGTTTCCGACGCGCCGATTGTCAAAGGAACTTCTGGGAGCGGAATTTTTTCGATTGCAATGTTCGATAAAAATCGCGGCGTAATCGTCGGCGGAAATTACGAAAAGCCGGATGAAATTACCAATAATTTAGCCTTTACCGGCGACGGCGATTCGTCGCGGATTTACAAAACGACGGAC
>JALYQJ010000469.1 GCA_030855875.1 Acidobacteriota bacterium | reverse complement strand
GAAAAGTCGCTCCTTGATCTAATTGCAAGACTCCCGTGGCTCGGCGAATCACTCGCGCTTTGGCTTGACCTTTGCTCAGAAGTTCGGTCAAATACTTTTTGTCTGGTTCGGTTAATTTTAGATGTTCTTTTTTCATACATCTATAGAAATGACTAAAAAACTCGAAATTTTAATTTACGGACTACTAATTACGAATTGAAAACAAATCTTTAACAATTCGTAATTAGTAATTTGAAATTCGTAATTTTTATAAGTCTTTCCCGGTCAATAATTTGTAAGCCTGTAAATATCTCTGTGTCGTCGCTTCTGCGATTTCCGCCGGTAATTCGGGAGCAGGCGGCTGTTTGTTCCAATTCAAAGTTTCCAAATATTCCCGGACGTATTGTTTATCAAAAGACGGCTGAGATTTTCCGGGCGCATAAGTTTCCCCCGACCAGAAGCGCGAAGAGTCGGGCGTTAAGACTTCATCAATCAAAAGAATTTCGCCGTTTTCGTCCGTGCCGAATTCAAATTTCGTGTCGGCAATAATAATTCCGCGTGTTAAAGCGTATTGCGAGGCTTCGTCATAAATGTTTAAGGCGAATGTGCGAAGTTTCGCCGCCGCCGTTTCGCCGACTATTTCGATAAATTCGGTTTCGGTAATATTTTCATCGTGTCCGGCGGCGACTTTTGTTGAAGGCGTAAAAATCGGTGTCGGGAGTTTAGCGCATTGAACCAAACCTTTCGGCAGTTTGTGTCCGCAAATCTTACCCGTTGCTTGATAATCCTTCCAACCCGAACCTTCGAGATAGCCGCGAACGACGCATTCGACGGGAAAAACCGTCGTTTTGCGAACGAGCATCGAGCGACCGCGCAAATTTTCGTGACGGCGGATAATTTCGGGCATTTTATCAAAGTCGGCGGTCAATAAATGATGTTTAGTCAGATTTTTCAGGCGGTCAAACCAAAAGACGGACAGTGCGGTCAAAACCGCGCCTTTATGTTTAATCGGAGTCGGTAAAATACAATCGAAAGCGGAAAGCCGGTCCGTCGCCACTAACAATAATTCCTGTTCTCCAGCATCGTAAACGTCGCGCACTTTGCCGCGGTGAACAAGCGGCAAACCTTCGATTCGTGTTTCCGAAACCGTTAAAACTTCCTGCATATTTAATGGGATTGAAAATTATTTTGATTGATAACTTTAGTATGAAATTCGGTTTTGGTAAAGGTCGAAAAATAACATTTTTTAATCAAAAATCACAATCTGACAAACTATGTTAAAAAAAACTTTGCTTTATTAATAATTTTAATGACATTACAAATAAAAATGTGCATAATGAAAATTAGTTCTGCGGCTTTGGCGGCAGTATCAAAAACCTCTATCTAAAAACAAAATTCCCACCTCAGCAAATTCATTAACATTACATAAAAGATAAAAATATGGACAAGATTTTATATTCGCGCAATAAGTTTGCGGCTCTCGCTTCGCTTGTATTGTTCTACGCAGTTGAAACTTGGGCGCAGATGCCGTCCGTTCACGTTCCGCAGACAGACCGTGAAATACCTGAGCCGGTGCAGGATGATACGTGGTGGTATGCCACGCTTTTTCTGTTATTTATCGGATTGGCGGGAGCCGTTTACTGGTGGCAAACAACTAAAAAAGCGAACGGCAATATCGCTCAAGGCGCAGCAAAAAATCAATCGAAGCCGGTAAAAAACAGCAAGAGCTCAAATTCGTTTCAATCTGACGATTCGTATGATGTTGATAAAGAACTCGAATGGTTGAGAAAGAATCGAATGCCGAAGGGCGGACATAAAAAGACAAACGGCGCGAATCGGACAGCGGCGAACGGCGGTTCGGTCGGCGGAAATTTATCCGAAAAGACGAAGGAAACACAATTTGAAGCATTACCGATTTATTCGATTACCGGGATTAAAACGGTTGCCGAACACAGTCTGCTTCCACTTTCCAATGATTCGGCTTTGATGGATGCGATTGAAATTTCGCAGGACGAATCCGAAGACGACGAAATGGTTCGTCAAATTGCGCTGAGAGTTTTGGAAACCTTTAAAACGCGCAATTCCGCCGAATGTCTCGGACAGATGGCACTTTATGATCTTTCATCGGCTTTACGTTCAAAAGCTGTGGCTACACTGGCTGATTTCGACCACGAATCAGTTTTTGAAGATATTTTGCTCGCCTGCGCCGACCCGACGCGGGAAGTTCGGGCTTCGGCGGCGCGTGGATTGTTTCGTTTGAGTTTCGACCGGGCGGATGCGTGGACGCGAATTGCCGAATCAAAAGACGAATTTCGGATGCGGCAGGCGGCAAAGGCGGCGTTGGAAGCCGATTTAGTTGAAAGATCGTTTGACCGGCTGATTCATACCGATCATAAAACAGCGTATGAAGCGTTTACATTTACAAACTTATTGATAAAAGCGGGAGAAACAGAAAGGATTTTTGATGCCGTCGAAAATCATCGGGACAAAAAAGTAAAACTCGCGCTTCTGCACGTTTTAAAAGCAATTAAAGATGAAACGACTCTTCCGAATCTTTATGCCTTGCTCGAACAGAATTCAATTTCGCCGGAAATTAAAGCAAAGGTTGACGAAATAATTCAGAGTTTTAGAATGGTTACGGCGTAAAACCGGAAGTTGATTACGACTTTTACATAGAATTACAGTTACGATTTTGAAAAGATTTGTCGTGTCGGGCAGTCAAAATCGCACTATAATTAAAGGCTGATTCTCAAAATTGCAATGTTTATATCGAGTCAGAATATTGATGAAACAGACTTGAGGAGTATTGACGTAAAAGCTCCCGATTTTGTTCTGATGACGGAAAAAGGCGAGAACTGGCGTTTATCCGATTATTTAGGAAATGTCGTCGCGCTGCTTTTTTATCCGCAAAACGAAACATTTGTCTGCACCCGGCAATTATGCTCGGTGCGCGATAATTGGACTGATTATTTGGATACGAAAGCGATTGTCGTCGGTATTTCACCCGCAACCGTCAAAGAACAAAACAGTTTTGGAAAACGCTACAATCTGCCGTTGCCGCTGCTTGCCGATGTTGACAGAAAAATAACGCAGGTTTATGGAAAACATTGGCTGATGCCGCTTTTTCTAACTCGGGCAATCGTGATTATTGATGCGAAAGGTTATGTGCGAACACGACGAATAATGCTTCGCGCCTTTCGTCCCGCCGACAGAAAAGTGATCACTTCAATTCTCGCAGCGCGAGCCGATGCCGTTTCGGAAAAATATGATTTATTAGTCAAAAAATATCGAAAAGCAGATTAAATTTTCGGAGAAGCATAAGAAAAAATCAATAAAACAATATCAAACGATGTCAGCATTACTTTTAGTTCGCTACCATAATTTTTTCTTTTCGCGCAAAGCAGGTCTAATTAAGCGGCAGGTCACTTTTTTGTTTGCATATTTTAGATTAAAATCAAAGTATGCAATTTCGTCTCATTTCTGAAAACACGCCGAAAGGCGACCAGCCGGAAGCCATCAAACAACTCGTCAGCGGATTAAATGACGGCACGAAAGATCAGGTTTTACTTGGAATTACGGGAAGCGGAAAAACTTTTTCGATTGCCAACGTCATTCAGCAGGTTCAGCGTCCGACTTTGGTTTTAGCGCACAATAAAACTCTCGCGGCGCAGCTTTACCAGGAATTCAAAACATTTTTTCCCGAAAATGCGGTCGAATATTTCGTTTCGTATTACGATTATTACCAGCCGGAAGCCTACGTTCCCGCGTCGGATTTATATATCGAAAAGGAAGCGACGATCAACGACGAAATTGACCGGCTGCGGCAGGCGGCGACGCGCTCTTTGTATGAACGGCGCGACGTGATTATCGTCGCTTCGGTTTCGTGCATTTACGGTCTCGGCGACCCGGATGCTTATTACGGAATGATTCTTTTCGTCGAGCCGAACCAGAAAATCAAGCGCGAAGAGTTTTTGCAGCGATTGGTCGAACTGCAATACGAACGGACGAATATCGAATTCGAGCGCGGCACTTTCCGCGTGCGCGGCGATGTCGTCGAGCTTTTTCCGAGCTATCAGGATCAGGCGTATCGGTTTGAATTTTGGGGCGACGAGATTGATTCGGTTTCGACGATTGATCCGCTGCTCGGCGAGGTCATCAAAAAACACGATTCGCGGCTGCCGATTTATCCGAAAACGCACTACGTAATGTCAAAGCCGACGATCAAACGCGCCGTCAAAACGATTAAAGAAGAACTCGTCTGGTGGGAAGAAGAGCTTATCAAACAAGGAAAAATCGTCGAATCGCAGCGTCTGCATCAGCGCACGATGTATGATCTGGAAATGATTAAAGAGATGGGATTTTGTCGCGGCATCGAAAATTATTCGCGTCATTTGACCGGCAAACCGGCGGGTGCGCCGCCGCCGACGCTGCTGCATTATCTGCACGATGACGCTTTGATGATAATTGACGAATCGCATCAAACCGTTTCGCAGCTCGGCGCGATGTATAAAGGCGACCGTTCGCGCAAGGGAACGCTGGTTGACTACGGCTTTCGTCTGCCGTCAGCGATGGATAATCGCCCGCTTTCGTTTGAAGAGTTTGAGGCAAAAGTCGGACAGACGATTTACGTTTCCGCCACGCCGGGAAATTACGAACTCGAAAAAACCGGCGGCGAAGTTGTCGAACAACTTATTCGTCCGACCGGATTGCTCGACCCGATTGTCGAAGTTCGCCCCGTCAAAGGACAAATTGACGATCTTTTGGAAGAATGCCGCCTTCGCGCCGAACGAAACGAGAGGGTTTTGGTGACGACTCTGACGAAAAAAATGTCGGAAAATCTGACTGAATATTTCGCGGAAGTCGGCGTGAAGGTCAATTATCTGCATTCGGATATTGTCACGCTCGAACGAATTAAAATTCTGCGCGATTTGCGGCGCGGCGTATTTGACGTTCTGGTCGGAATCAATCTTTTGCGCGAAGGATTGGATTTGCCGGAAGTTTCGCTCGTCGCAATTTTAGATGCCGACAAAGAGGGTTTTCTGCGTTCGGAGCGTTCGTTGATTCAAACCATCGGACGTGCTGCCAGAAATTCGGGCGGCAAAGCGATTCTCTATGCCGACAAAATTACAAAATCAATGAAATACGCGATTGACGAAACGGCGCGGCGAAGAAAAATTCAGGAAGAATACAATGTCGAACACAACATCACGCCGACGACCATCGTTAAATCAATTGACGCGACTTTGGTGACGGCGTATGAAGCCGATTATTTCAAAATCCCGCTCGATCTGGACGCTTTCGACGAATATTCGCCGAAACAATTAAAGGAAACGATCTCGCAAATCGAAGCCGATATGCGCCAAGCCGCCAAAAATATGAAATTTGAACAGGCGGCGGAACTGCGCGACAGGTTAAAATATTTGCGCGAAAGGCAGATTGAATTCAACTAAAACCATCGGAGAAATTATGCAAGCCTTAAAAGCAAGCGAAGAAGTGGCGGAATTTATCGCTTCGGTCAATCCGGCAAAAGTTTTGGCGTTTCGACCTTCGGATGAAACTAAACAAAGAGTATCGGATTTGATCGAGCGCGAAAAAACGAACAAAATCTCCACCGAAGAGAAAAGCGAATTGGATTACTATTTGCAGCTCGAACATTTGATGCGAATGGCTAAAATTCTCGCTCGCAAACATACGCAGCAATGAGCCGTTACATAAATAAAAAATTAAGAAATTTAGTAGAAAAACGCGCCGGAGAAAATTGCGAATATTGTTTGATAAGCATTGAAGATACATATTTTGGAGGAGAAATTGACCATATTATCGGCATAAAACACGGCGGCGCGACCGAATCTGATAATCTGACATTTGCCTGTCAACCCTGTAATCGAAACAAAGGCAGCGACTTGGGTTCAATTTCAACAGGCACAAAGAATTTGGTGCGATTTTTCAATCCGCGAACTGATAAGTGGTCGGAACACTTTCGTTTGAACGGAGCGCGAATCGAGTTTTTGACGGAAATTGGCGAAGTCACAGCGAGAATTCTGGGCTTTAATGAACTGGAAAGATTACAGGAGCGACAGGGTTTAATTGAAATCAATCGTTATCCGTCCCAAGCATTAAAACGAATATTGGTTTAACGAAAAGAACTACCAAATCACGCGCTAAAAAATTATCTATGCAAGTAAAAACTCAAATTGACGAACTGCAAAATTATTTGACCGACGCGAGCAATCTGCCGGGCGGACATGCCGACAAACTTTTCATCCCGGAAACCGCCGCCGAAATTGCCGAAATATTAAAAAACGCGAACGCCGGCAAAATTCCGGTGACGGTTTCCGGTGCGAGAACCGGAACCGTCGGCGGCGCGATTCCATTCGGCGGTTATTTGATTTCGCTCGAAAAGTTTAACAAAATAAAGGAAATCAACGAATATTTCGTCGTTGTCCAAAGCGGAGTTTTGCTCACTGATTTGCAAAAAGCGGTCGAAGTCGAAAATCTGTTTTATCCGCCCGACCCGACCGAATGGAGTTGTCAGATCGGCGGAACCGTCGCCACCAACGCGAGCGGCGCAAAAAGTTTCAAATACGGCGCGACCAGAAAATACGTCCGGCGGCTCGAAATCGTCACGCCCGAAGGCGAGATTTTGAATATCAAACGCGGTGAAATTTTGTCGCAAAACGGCTCTCTCGAAATCGAAACGCCAAGCGGCAAATCGCTGAAAATCAAACTTCCGACTTACGAACAGCCGAACGTGCGGAAAAACGCGAGCGGCTATTTTTCCGGTGAAAGCGTGGACGCGATTGATTTGTTTGTCGGCAGCGAAGGAACGCTCGGAATAATCACCGAAGTTGAACTCGAACTTTTGCCGAAACCCGAAGGCTTTTTGAGCGGAATCGTGTTTTTCACGGGCGAAAAAGATTTGCTCAATTTCGTCAGCGAAGCGCGACGACTTTCGTTTGAAACGAGAAAACTCAAGAATCAAGAATCAAGATTCAAGATTCAAGATTTGGAAAGCCAAATCCAAAATCCAAAATCCCAAATCCAAAATCCGATTGACGCGACTTTGATTGAATATTTTGATGAAAAAGCCTTAAAATTTATCTCCGAAAAATTTCCTGAAGTGCCGGAAAATGCGAAAGGCGCAATCTTTTTCGAGCAGGAAACTTCCGCCGAAACCGAAGACGAGCTTTTCGAACAATGGAACGCGCTGCTTGAAAAATGCAATGCCGATTTGGAACAGTCGTGGTTTACAACCGCCGAACAGGATTTGATGAAAATGCGCGAATTTCGCCACGCTTTGCCGGTCGCAGTCAATGAACGAATCGTTCGTTACAAACAAAGAAAGGTCGGAACCGATATGGCTGTGCCGGATGAATGTTTTGCTTCGTTTCTAAAATTTTACAAACAAAAGCTCGACGAAAGCGGACTCGATTACGTCATTTTCGGACACATCGGCGATAATCATCTGCACGCGAATATTCTGCCGAAAAACGAAACGGAAGCACAAAAGGCGAAGCATCTTTACGGGCGTTTTATCGCGCAAGCGGTAATGCTCGGCGGCACGATTTCGGCGGAACACGGCATCGGAAAACTGAAAAGCAAATATCTCAACGTAATGTATGGCGAAAGATTTTTGAGCGAAATGGCAGAACTGAAAAAAGCCCTTGACCCGAACGGCATTCTCGGTCGCGGAAATATGTTCGACGAGAAGTTTTTATAAGTAGTCGGAGCGCGGACATCCTGTCCGCAATGAGAGCGAAGGCGCGAATAAACGCTTCAAGTGTTTTTAATGTTGAATAAAATCGAAACTTTTCATCGCTGACGCGATATTGCGGACAAGATGTCCGCGCTCCGACTGTTTGCGGCAAACACTTTTCAAAGCTAGAATACAAATCGAATTAAACAAAAAAAAGGAAACATCCGAACCAATGATTAAAGGGATACTTATGGATTTTAACGGAGTCATTGTTGATGACGAACCGATACAAATGAAGGCGTATCAGGAAATTTTGAAAACCGAAGGCATCGAATTGACCGAAGAAGATTATTATAAATCGCTCGGAATGGACGACGCGACTTTCGTCGAAAATGCCTACAGCCGCGCCGGAAAAAAGCCGGAAACGAATAAAGTTTTGGAGATTACGCAGGCGAAAACAAACCGCTGGCGCGAAATGATCGCCGACGAACTGCCGATTTTCCCCGGAGTCGAAAATTTTATCCGCAAGATGGAAAAGGATTTCGCGCTCGGCATAGTCTCAATGGCGCGGCGCGAAGAAATCGAATTCGTTCTCGAAAAAGCCGGATTGAAAAATTATTTTTCGGTCATCGTTTCAGCCGAAGACGTGACCGCATGCAAACCCGATCCGCAATGCTATATCAGAGGTTTTAATTTGATTGACGCGGCGCGAATGCGCGTCGGCAAAAATCCGATGGTTCACGGCGATTGTCTGGTAATCGAAGATTCGCCGCCGGGAATTGCGGCAGGAAATCGCGCCGGTTTGAAAACTCTCGGCGTGACGAATACGGTTGACGCGCGGGCATTGCGCGAAGCGGGCGCGGATTCGGTCACAAAATATCTCGACGACTGGATGCCCGCTTCATTACGCGAAGTTTTTGTTTAATTTCTAAAAACAGAATAGCCACAAAAAGGCACAAAAATCACAAAAAGAATTTTATTTTGAGTCTTTTGTGCCTTTTTGTGGCTATAAAATCGAAAAAAATTGAAAAAAATAAAATATGGCTGAACACTTAATTACAATCGAAGAAGCGCGCGAAAATCTTCTTGCCTGCGCCGCATTTCTCGCCGAACGAATTAAAAGCGCGGACGGACACGCCGAAGCGATGAAACAAATGGTGCCGTTTTATCTTGCCGCGAACAATGTTGATCTTGCCGCCGAATTTTCCAACACGGTTGACGATCCATATACGCGCGACCGGCTTTTAACTGTCGTCGCCGAAAAATGCGCTGCGCTCGATGATGACGAATACGCTTTGCAGCTTGCCGAAGCCATCGAAGATTCCGGTATGAAGGCGCAGGCGCGTGAAAAAATCGCGTTTCAGAAATCCGTCAAAGGCGATTACGAAAAAGCCGCCGCGATTGCCGAAGATTTGGAGCATCCCGAATACGCTTACGCCGACATCGCCATTCATCAAGCCGCCGCCGGTGAAGATGAAAATGCCCGCCAAACGCTCGCCAAAATCGAATTTGAAAACGCCAAAGTAGCGGCTTTACGGGCGATTGCAATTGCCAAAATAACCGGCGGTGAAAACGAAAAAGCCGCCGTTTTGTTGGATGAAGCCGCGACGACGGCAAACGAAATCGAACACGCCGAAGAAAAAATCCGCGCCTTCACCGAAATCGGCAATCTTTTCATCGAAGCCAAACGCAGCGACCGCGCCATCGAAACTTTCGATAAAGCCAAATCAAATGCCGAAAAACTAGACAACGTGCATCGAGACAATCTTCTGGCAAACATCGCGCAGGGATTTTTGCGGGCGGGAAGTCTGGAATTAGCCGACCGCGCACTCGATTTAGTCGCCGATAAAACGCAAATTTCTCTGACTCTCGCCGGATTCGCGCGGCATTTTTGGAGCAAAGACGAAAAGACCGACGCGCTCGAAACTCTCGAAGAATCCTACGCCGTTCTAAAATCGCAGCGCGAAACGGAAACACGCGACAGCCGCGCCAAATACGCGCTTTTCACGACGATTGCCGTCGAATTCGCCCGCATCGAAAAGCCGGAACGCGCCGTCGAAATCGCGCAGGAAAACCCGGACGAAAACGAACGAATGTCGGGTTTGTCACAAATCGCGCAAGTTCTGGCATTGCAGGGAAATGACGAACAGGCGCGGCAGACAATCAACGCCGTCAAAGAAGATTCGGCGCGAGTGTTTGCGCTCGTCGGAATTTCCGAAGCGAAAAACCGCTCCGGCGAAAAGGGTAAAGCGATTGAATTTCTAAATGAAGCCGCAAATCTAAGCGAAACAATCTCGCAGCTTTCTCTGCGCTCGACCGCTTTGAACGAACTCGCCAAACATTTTCTTAACTACGGCGAAACCGCAAAAGCACGACAAGTTTCACACGAAAATCTCCAAATCATTTCCCAAATCCGCGACGACAGTCTCAAATCAACCGCTCTCGCAAGTCTCGCCGAAGTTTACGAACAGGGAAGTTTCGATTTGACCGACGCGGAAAAAGAAATTTTATACACGATGATTCGCCGCGCCGAATGGTGAGATTTTAACTGCGGTTGATTTTATGCGGAATTATATTTTGATGGCAGAATAAATATGGAAATCTACGTTTTCATTGACTTTACTATTCAAATTAAGCTATAAAAATTCGGTCTAAGAAAATTACAATCCATTTGAATACAAAGTCCGCTGTTTCGCAGTAATCTGAATTGGTCTATAATTGAAACAATTCTTCCAAAGGAGTGTGGTATGAAAATCAAATACATTTTAACTTGGCTGTTTTTTTTGCTTGTTGCATTTTCTCTATCGGCGAACCCTGTTCACGCTCAAAAGTCTACTCTTGGTGTTAGTTACAGTTTTGGTGATGACGAGATTTCTTACAAACTTTCATCTCTTGACCTCACAACAACGCCATCGTGGAAACCTGAACAAGGCGAGCCGCCCGTTTCTTTGCAAAGAGCCTTGGAAATAGCTTATACAAACCTGTTACGTTTTGTTAAGAATGCAGATGACTTTAAGGTAAAACACATAATTTTGAGTCAACTTGGCGAAGATAAGTGGTTTTATGATTTTTCCTTTGATTGTCCGGTAACCGAATGTATAAAAAATTCCGCGCAGTCTTTCAAAATAATGGTAAAAATGGATGGCGAAATAGTTGAACCAAAAGTTGCTCGTCGCAAAGCAAAAGAAGAAAAACTCCGCTGATGAAGGCGGCAACGAATAGGTAATTGAACACAGGTGCGAAACAGCGACTTTCTCAAAACGGTTTTCGGGTGATTCGGCTTGCGAATTGGTTTTTTCTGCGCTCGTTTTCGCCGTCAGACAAGATTCTAAAAAATATCGTTTATAATCAAATCTTCAAACCCATCGCGCTTTCTTATTAATTCAGTTTCGCCGTTTTCGCGGATTAACACGATTGCGGGCAAAAATCTTCCGTTGTATTGAAACATTTGAGCGATGGAATACGCG
>JALYQJ010000246.1 GCA_030855875.1 Acidobacteriota bacterium | reverse complement strand
AAGCCTTCAAATTTTTTTCTTTACATTTCTACCTTTTTTGAGACAAGATAGTCGCTTCAAAACCCATCTTAATATTTTGGAGCAAATTAATGGAAAATCTTTCTCGAAATCTCTCTCTTTTGTTTCTTTACCTTTGTTTATCAACGCTGATTTTTAACACCGACGTTTTAGCTCAAGACCTCGATAATGTCACGATCAGCGGTCGAATTACCGACTCGAATAATGCACCTGTCGTCGGCGCGACCGTCGCTGTAATACTCGTCGAAACCACGACGGAACGCACCGCGATAACCGACGACGAAGGGCGTTACCGAATTATCGAACTTCAACCCGGAACTTATAATGTCAGAGCCTCGGCAAGCGGTTTCGGCGCGAAGGAAAATCAAGGTTTTATCACGATTGCCGGACAAAATTTGCAGTTGAATTTTTCGCTTGCGCCCGCCGGAGTGCAAGCCGAGCAAACCGTCATTGTTACCGAAGACGATGCGCCGGCGGTTGACACGACGCGCACGGTCGTCGGCGGAACCGTGACGCAGCGCGAAATCGAAGAACTGCCGAATAACACGCGCAATCCGCTCGATTTGGTTTTTACGCTCGGCGGCGTGGCGGAAGAACCGCTTTCAGTCCGTGACGCGGCGGAAGACCGGGCGCGTCCGGGCGGCGACAGCTTTAATGACCCGCGTCCGTCACCGCTCGAATCGGGAATTTTTTCTTTATCGGGCGGCGCGGCTTATTCAAACAATATTACGATTGACGGTTTGGATAATAACGATGACCGTTTGGCGCAAGACCGTTTTCAGCCTTCGATTGATTCAATCGCCGAAGTCCAAGTTATCACCAATCAATTTTCCGCCGAATACGGACGCGCATCGGGCGGGCGCGTAAATATTCGGACGCGCGGCGGAACGAAGAAGTTTCGCGGGCGAGCTTTTTTGTATTTTCGTGACGATTATTTAAACGCGAATAGTTTTAACAACAATCGTCGGGGTTTAGCCCGCCTGCCTTTTACCGAATACAATCCGGGATTTACTATAGGTGGTCCGATTCCGTTTGGATACTTCAAAGACAAAACTTTTTTCTTCACCTCGTATGAATATAATAATTTACAAGATACGACGCTGATTGATACGGTCGTTCCGATTCAACAAAATCCGAACTTCGCGCTGCCGACTCCGACAGCCGCCAATCCGCGTTTTGAGCAGCCGCCATCGGGATTTCCCAATCTTTCGGTCGCCCAATTCGCGCCGTTTGTCAATACTATTCCAACGCCGTCGAACAAACATACGTTTTCGACCCGAATTGATTATAATTTTACTGACAAACACAACGCGACTTTCAGTTTTGAATACGGCAATTCGCGCAGCACAAGACAATTTCGCACGGCAACCAGCCGTCTGGAAGAAGCTATTTTAGGACCGGCTCGAACGACCGACGCTTATAAATTTACGGACAATTACGTCTTCAACTCCAAAGTTGTCAATCAATTTCGTTTTCAGTTTTCAAGGTTTGAACCGAATTTTACTTCGACCAATCCGACCGATCCGGTAGTTTTGATTACTTTGAACGACGGTGTTGGAGTTGACAGCCGCAGCGGAACTTTGATCGCGGGGAATTCGACCGCCGCGCAAAACTTCAACTTTCCCGGCACGCGCAACGAAACGCGCTACCAATTTCAGGAAACTCTCAACGTCATTGCCGGAGATCATTCCTTAAAATTCGGAGCGGACGCGCAAATTATCAAGTCCGACTTTCTCGATTTACAGGACGCGACCGGAACTTTTAATTTTCTGACGGTGAGGAACTTTCTCGATAACAATGTCGGACGATACAGAAGAAATTTCGGCAGACAAACCGGACAGGAAAACACATATTACAGCTTTTTCGCGCAGGACGAATGGCGGCTTCGTTCGGATTTAACACTGAGTTTGGGTGTGCGCTATGAAAAGGAAACCATTATCGGCGACGACAATAATTTCGGACCTCGCGCCGCCATTGCATTCGCGCCGTTCAAAGACGGTAAAGGCGTGATTCGTGTCGGCGGCGGTATTTTTTACAATCGCGTTTTGCTTCGCACTTTTGATGACGCGAATTTAAGCGAATCGCGGCGTAGTTATGACAGCAATCGTTTGCCCGGACCGGCGACGACGCAGAATTTTGTTTGCTTCGATCAGGCGAACGCCGGTTATAATTTAGCCCGCTGCCAACTTTTGAGAAGAATTGATTTTCCAAACGCCGCAACATTTGAAGAACTGACCAACATCGAAAATCAACTTCGCCAATCGGGAGTTTTGACCGCCGCGCAGACCGGATTTTCTACACCGGAAAATAATTTGCGACGGATTGACCCGACTTTGAAAGTTCCTGAAAGCTATCAATTCAATGTGGGTTTTGAGCGCGAAATCGGCAGCGGATTGGTTTTTGAATCAAACTATACGTTTAACCGGACAATCCGGCTTTTCCGGGAATTCAACGCCAATCCGTATAATTTGCCGGCTGGATTTGCTGATTACAATGACTATCTCGTAAACGGTTATCAAAATCCGACGCTTCGTTTTGTCAACGGCGACGCGACCGACATCAACGGCGTTTCAACGGCGAACGGTATCACGACGGTAAATTTGGCTTCGCGCAATCCTTCGGCAGGCGCGACAACGCCGATTGGTCGCGCCAGAGCGATTTTAAATGCTCTCGGACGGCGACTCGGTAGCAATTTCCCCGAACAGATTGATCAGGTCGCTTCAATCGGACGCGCCGAATATAACGGGCTGATTGTCGAATTGCGCCGACGTTTTCGCAAATTCGGCTACGGTTTCGGCGGCTCGTTCCGCGCTGTTTATACGCTTTCAAAAACGGAAGACGACGGAAACAATAACACGACGAATCCGCAGAATATATTTGATTTCAGCAGCGAATTCACCAGCTCTTTGCAGGATCGGCGGCATCGTTTTGCGTTCTCCGGCACTTTCGACTTGCCGGATTGGGCGGGTGGTCTGCGTCTGTCTCCGCTCGTCCGATTATCTTCGGGTGCGCCTTTTAACATTTCAAACGGAACCGGATTGGCAAACGACCGCAATCTGGACGAAGTTTCGACCGACCGACCGAATTTCAGCGGCAATCTTGACGATTTAATTTTCCGCGAACGCGGTTCGGCATTTCTGCAGTCTGTTTTTAATCAATTTAATTTCGCGCCAATCGGCAGTTCGGGAAACATTCCGCGCAACGCCGGAAAGGGACCGGGACAATTTCTTTTCGATTTAAATATTACCCGCGACTTTAAATTTTCGGAAAGATTCAGTTTGCGTCCGAGCGTCGAAATCGGCAATGTTTTCAACACGACAATTTTCACATTCGGCTCCGAGTTTATCAATTTCAACCCGACAAACGCGGAACAAAGAATACTTTTCGAGCAGGAATTTCTCGTGCCGTCGCGCACTTTGCGGGCGCGAACAATCAGGCTCGGAATGAGATTCGATTTTTAATTTGATGATGAAAAATCCGATTAACGCAAAGGCGCAAAGATGCAAAGCCGCAAAGGGAAATCCGGTTTGTTTGGCTCGTCAGTTAAATGACTAAAATTTTTCCCGGCTTAATTCTAAAGAATCTTTGCGCCTCTGCGTCTTTGCGTCTTTGCGTTAAAAATTTCCCACTTTTTGAGAAAGTCCTATATTTAAATACTGCAAAAAGTTGATGACTAACTTTTACCGATATGTTAGTTTTAAAGTGCCGCACAATTCTGTTCGGCTGCCGAAATCTTTCCAGCCTTAAATAAACCTGCTGAAACATTCTCGAAGTTATGAATGAAGTTTTAGAAAAATCGCTTGAAGTTCCTTTTACGGAAGTTTCCATCGAATCGGTTCTGCTTGATGCCGATTTATTCGTCAAATACCGCTCGCCGGAAAAAGCATTTACGCTGCTGCGCGAATCAATCGAACGCAGTCCGCGCTCGATTTCGCTGCGCGAGAAAATGCGCGATATTTGTATTACGCAGAAAAATCTGACCGAAGCGGCGCGGCATTGTCTCGCTTTGGTCAGTCTTTATATCGGACGGGAGGATTTCGATCTGGCGTATGACCGGCTTCAGGAAGCGAAATTGCTCGATCCGCGCATTTCGGTCGCGCCCGGACTCGAAGCAATTCGCCGCGCACGTCGTCCCGATTTTGCCGTTGACCGCGATAAAACGCCGCAAAAAGTTCGCACCGATGTGACCTTTGCCGGAAACCTCGCTTTCGTCAGCATTTTCGATGCCGTGCAGGTTATCGAAAACTCGCGGATGACCGGATTACTGGTGATAAAATCCGATATTCACTTTGCCAGCGTTTCATTCAATGAAGGCAAAATAGTTGATGCTGAATGCAGCGGTCGTAACGGCGTGACGGCTTTCCGCGAAATTATCGAAATCAGCGGCGGAACTTTTGAATTTTCGACTTCAGAAATCGAATTCCCGATTGTCATCAGCGTTTCCAGCAACACCAATTTTTTGCTCGAAGTCTTAACCGAACTCGACAACGAACGCGCCGAAAAACAAGGTTTGCGAAACTTGAGCGACGAAGATTTTTAGAAATTCAGGATTCAGGATTGAAAATTAAAAATTTTCACTTCAAATTTGATTCGTAAATCTTAACTCTTAAATCCTGAATTCTAAATCCTGAATCCTGAATCCTGCGGATTTGACTTAAAAGCGCGAAAACAACAAAATATAGCGTTATTCTTTCCCGTAAACGCTATAAAATGTTCAAACTTCAACGTCTCGAAATCACCGGCTTCAAGTCTTTTGCCGATTATACGGAAATAGTTTTTACCGGCAACGGAATCACAGCGGTCGTCGGACCGAACGGTTGCGGTAAATCAAATGTGAGCGAATCAATTGCCTGGGTTTTGGGCGAACAGAGCGCGAAACAATTGCGCGGCTCGGAAATGAAAGACGTTGTATTTCAAGGCACGAAAAACCGCAAACCTTCCGGAATGGCGGAAGTCGTGCTGCATCTTGTCAGAGATGAAGAATCTTTTCTTACGGACGAAGAAGATTTAAGCGAAATTGACGAAGCGTTGGGCGAACTAGACGAAAAAGCCGTCGAGATTAAAAATTACGAAACTCAAACTGGCGAACTGGAAACTGAATTCTCCGAACTCTCCACTCTGAACTCTCCACTCTCCACTAAGTTCAACGGTTTTCACTCCGAAGAAATTGAAAAAGTTCAAGCCATACAAGTTAGTTCGGTTCAAACGATTCAAGTCAAAACTAAAACGAAAAGACATTGGCGGGCGAGAAGTTTTGCGCTCGAATACGCGCCGGGCGAAGCGGTTTCCGTGACGCGCCGACTTTATCTTTCCGGCGAAAGCGAATATCAATTGAACGGCAAAGCGTGTCGTTTGCGCGATATTCAGGATTTGTTTGCCGGAACCGGTTTGAGCGGAGCGCA
>JALYQJ010000243.1 GCA_030855875.1 Acidobacteriota bacterium | reverse complement strand
GCGGCGTAATGCGGAATGAAATCCAGCATTTCCCTGGAGTGTTCGGTATGACAATGGAGAGAAACACCCGTTTTAGCTTTCGGCGTTAAATTTTCGGCTTCGTGCAAAATGTGCAGTCGCGTATGTTTTAAATCCATTTATTTTCTCCGTTACCGGCTTTCATCAAACTCTAGAAACTATCAAATCCCGTGAAGGAAGTAAATTCGTCAGATGTGAAGGCGTAACAATTTGTTGCCCTTTTCTTGAGTCGGAGCGCGGACATCTCTGTCCGCATTGAGCGACAAAGCGCGAATAAAAGTTTCGATTACCTGAATGTTGAATGTAATCGAAACTTTTTCATCGCCTTTCGGCGATATTGCGGACAGGGATGTCCGCGCTCCGACTGAAAACATTATTTTTCGATCAATATTGAAAAAGTTGTCATAAACCGAAACGGCGCGGTGTTTTGTATGTAGAAGACGGAAATTTTTTCCTGAAATTAAACCCCGAATTAGGAGAACGCATTTATGAATTGGTTATATTCGATAGTTTTAGCCGGATTGATGTTTACCAGCGAGAGCGAATTGCTGCCGCTCAATCAACACAGTTACAAAAATCACGAAACAAGCTCAATCGTCACACTCGACGAAACCGAAAGATTCGAGCAGACTTATCCGTTTAGCCCGAACGGTCGCGTCAATGTTTCCAACGTCAACGGTTCGATAACGGTCGAAGCGTGGGATCGCAATGAGATTAAACTCGAAGTCGTAAAAACCGCCGACACAAAGGAAAATTTAAACGATGTCGAGATAAAAATTGACGCGCGGCAGGACAGTTTCAGCGTCGAAGCCGATTACGACAACACATACAACAATACGAAAAACGGCTCAAAACAGTGGAAAAATTACCGGAAACTCGAAGTTCAATTTCGTCTGAGCGTTCCGCGAACCGCCGTTTTGAACGAAATTGAAACGGTCAACGGCTCGGTTACGGTTTCGGATTTTGTCAATTACACAAAAATTTCCGCCGTCAACGGCGAAGTCAAAGCGACGAATCTGCGCGGTAACGCCAACCTTTCAACCGTCAACGGTTCGGTCGAAGCCGCGTTCGACCGTCTGGAAACGGGAACTAAAATTTCGCTCGAAACCGTCAACGGGCGCGTTAATTTAATGATTCCTTCGGATTCCAACGCGACCGTCAAAGCCGACACGCTGAACGGCAGCATCACCAATGATTTCGGTCTGCCGGTTCGCAAGGGCGAATATGTCGGCAAGGATTTATACGGTAAAATCGGCACGGGCGACGTGCAGATTCGCCTTAACAGTGTCAACGGCGGTCTGACCGTCGCCAGAAAAAACGACGGGAAATCGTTGAATCCGGCGACAAATCTTTTGCCGCAGAAGAGAACCGGCAGCGACGATAATGATGATAACGACCAGGGCAGAAACCGAGTGAATACGGTGAAAATGAACAAAGAAATCGCCAAAGCCGTCGCCGATTCGCAAAAAGATGTTGAGAAATCATTAAAAGAAGCGGAAATGGAATTAGAACGTCTCGCGCCCGAAATAGAAAAGGCTACTGCTGATGCAATCAGGCAATCGGCGCAAGCGGTAAAACAAACCAACGAAATGATAAATTCGCCGGAATTTAAGGAACAAATGAAGCAAGCCGAAAAATCCGGGCGCGACGCGCTGGCGCGTCTTTCCAGTATAAATTGGGTTTCCGGCACGTCGTTCGTTGAAAAAAAATCCGAAACTTTCACCGTTAAGGGAATTCCGAAAGTAACGGTTAATGCGAAAAACTGCCGCGTCACGGTGCGCGGCTGGGACAAACCGGAAGTTTCGTATTCGGTAAAAAAGTTTTCGCGTAATCGCAATCAAACGCCCGTCGGACTAACGGTTGATCACACGGATTCGTCGGTTAATCTGACAGTTGTCAATGAAAACAAAGCGGCGGGAAACACGACTTTTTTCGGTGACAACAATTTTGACGACAATTATTCGGTCAGCCTCGAGGTATATGTGCCAAAAAAGTCGAATCTGCGGATAACCGCTGACGGCGAAATCCGGCTCGAAGGCGTTACCGGCGAAATCGAATTAAACGGCGCGGACGAATCAATCAATGTGCGCGATTCGGGCGGTAAATTGCGTGTCGCAGTCGCTGACGGTAGAATAAGAATCGTCGGTTTCAGCGGTGAACTCGACGCTAAATCGGTTGACGGCGAGACTTATCTGGAAGGAGATTTTGAAAAACTTTCCGCCCGCACGGTTGACGGCAGCATCGTTTTGACAATGCCGGAAAATGCCGATTTTAACGTCGAATCGAACTTGAAAAATATTCAAGCCGAAGGTTTCGCGCTTCAATATCTCGGCGACGGCAGCAGCACTTCGCGCTGGAAAGTCGGAAAAGGCGGCACGAATTATTTTCTTTCTACGACGGCGGACGGTAAAATTTCGGTGCGAAATAAAAATACTCTGGCTGCCGTCAATTAATCAATCACCTGAAAAAAATTATTTCAGTTTATCCGGTAATTTTTGAAACTCTTTAATCAGATTCGCGTTGATGTAATCGGTGGTTAATTTTCACCAAATCCTTCAAAAACATAATTTATAAATTTATAAAGAGGTAACGAATGCCTAAGCTATACGTTCTTATCGTAATATTATTATTTTCATTTTGTATTCGGGCGCAGTCGGGAAACACGGAAACTGTCGAAAAAAAAGGGGAAACTAAAACCGTCAATGCGAGCAAGTCAGTTGAAACGGAATCGGCTCAAACCAAATCAGTTGAAAAAATGTCCGGTGAAAAAAAATCCGACGACACCAAAACCGTTTCGCCGAGTAAATCGAAGATAACGATTCCACCGGAAAAACTAATTCCGGCAAAAATTCCGAAAATTACGCTCTCGCCGACGATTGACGGCAAAATTGATGAAGAAGTCTGGGCAAAAGCCGCTGTTTTCAAGGATTTTTACCAGACCAATCCGGGCGATAACATCGCGCCTTCAAAACCGACCGAGGCAAGAATGATGTATGACGAAAAGCATCTGTATATCGCCTTTAAATGTTGGGATGAAAAGGACAAAATCCGCGCAACGGTAGCCAAACGCGACGATGTTTTCGGTGAAGATAACGTCCGCGTCTGGCTCGACACCTACAATGATCAACGCCGCGCTTACATTCTCGGCTTTAATCCGTATGGTATTCAGATGGACGGCATTCAGACCGAAGGACGCGGCTCGGATTTTTCGGTTGACATCGTGATGGAATCAAAAGGCGTTATTGAAGATTGGGGCTGGTCGGTCGAAGTCAAAATTCCTTTCAAATCTCTGCGCTACACGGCTGGAAAAGGAAAGATGTGGGGTTTTAACGTCGCCCGCAATATTGACCGTTTTAATGACGAATTCGATTCGTGGATGCCGGACGACCGCAACATTTCGGGGCAATTAATTAAACACGGAAGAATCACCGGACTCGACGAAATCAAATACGAAAGAACTCTGGAAATTGTGCCGAGCATCACCGTCAGCGAAACCGGACGGCGTTTTCGCGCCAACGAAGTTCCCGGCGGCAGATTCGTCAATCAGCCGATAAAACAAGACATCGGCGTAAACCTGAAATACACGATAACGCCGAATATCACGCTCGACGCGGCATATAATCCTGATTTTGCCGAAATCGAAGCCGATGCCCCGGTCGTTTCGGCAAATCAACGGTTTCCGATTTTCTTTGAGGAAAAACGCCCGTTCTTTTTGGAAGGCGCGGATATTTTTCAAACGCCTTTACAGGTTTTCTATTCGAGAAACATTATTGACCCTGATTTCGCCGCCAAACTGACTGGAAAAGTCGGCAAAACTTCTTTCGGGTTTCTCGCCGCTTCGGATAACGCGCCGGGAAATTACGAAGATGACGACCGCATCAATCAATTCGTGCGTCCTCGAATTGACGAGTTTTTAGATAAAAACGCCCTTTTCGGTATTTTGCGCGTCAAACGCGACTTCGGAAAAGAAAACAACATCGGTTTTACCGCGACATATCGCGGCTTTCCCGAACAGCGCAATGTGTTGGGCGGTTTTGACGGACGTTTTAAGTTAAACGAAAAAACCGTTTTTCAATTTCAGGCGGTCGGAACAAACTCGCGCCGATGCTTTTTCGACGCGGAATTCGAGCCGCTGCTAAATTCTTTGCAAACACAGCGAAATCGTGAGATTTGCGGCGGCGGAACTTTTAACGGCACGACAGTTTTGGGAAATCCTTATCAAAACTACCGCACCGGAAACGGTTTAGCTTATTACGCCAATTACGACTACACCGAAAAAAATCGCGGTTTCCAAATCGAAGTCGGCGGACGTTCAAAAGATTACCGCGCCGATGCCGGATTTACGCGCCGACAAAATACGAATTACGCTTTTGCCGGTTTTCGTCTCAGCACCGAAACCAAGCCGAAAGCGACAATTATTCGCGCCAATTGGTTTAATAATGTCAGCGTCAATTACGATTGGCAGGGACGCTCGCAAGGCGCGGAATGGGGAAGCAATCTCAGTTTCACTCTGCAAAATAATACTCGTTTAAATTTCAACGGCGGCATCGGCTATGAAAGATTGTTTGAAGAAGAATTCGGTTTAAAACGAATGCCGACCAGACCGAACGGCGGCGCGTTTTTCGGCAATTCCGAACGCTCGACAACAAACGGTTGGTTGAGCGCGAATTTTAGCAAACAAATAAACAAAAAAATTAGCGTCGGCGTATTTGCCGGAACAATTTTCAACGCTTACGATTTTGATTTCGGCGCAGGCGAAAGATTTCCGCGCGTCAGTTCCGCTTTTGCCGCATATTTAGTCGAAGAAGAACGACGCAGAAGATTGGGATTGTCGTCTTTGTCTGAACCCGGATTAGACCCGGGAACCGGACAACAATATGATTTTGGCTTCGAGATCGAACTGAAGCCGATAAATCCTCTGCGAATGTCGCTTGAATATAATAAAAGTCGGCTTGTCAGAAATGATACGGGCAGAATCGCCTTCGACGCGAATATCGTGACGCTGCGTTCGACTTATCAATTTACGAGATTTATTTTTGCCAGAACACGGCTCGATTACGATTCGATTTCATCGAATGTCAAAGGGCAGTTATTATTCGGCTGGAATCCGAGTCCGGGTACTGCTTTTTACGCCGGTTACAACGACGATTTCAATTACAGAGGCTTTAATCCTTTTACCGGAAATCTCGAACCGGGAATTGCGCGAAATGGAAGAACTTTTTTCATCCGCGCTTCGTATCTCTTTCGTAAGAGTTTTTAAGTATTTTCTCCAATGTATGTTTTGGCAGTAAACTTACGTGAGTTTACTGCCGTTTTTTTGCAAAATTTTATTCAAACACACGCTCGACCGGCGTAATTGTTACGTCCTGCGCCGTCACCGGAATGCGGAAAGTTGAAATGATTTTGTCTTCATTAGTGACTTCCGCCGGTTTGGGCGAAGCATACGAAACTGTTCCCGGTTTGTTTTTAACGATCTCATCGCGCAAACCTTCAGCATCTTTTGTCACCAACACAACGCGCATTTTGTTTGATGCGAGATGCGTTTTGATCGCGTTATTAACGTCCGCCAAAGTCAACTTCGCCAGATTCGCCTTCATATAATCAGTATAATTCGGAATTCCGTAATATTTTGAATCGAGCGCGTAACCGAGTTCTGCATCTTTCGTCTGCGTTAAGATATTGACGTA
>JALYQJ010000222.1 GCA_030855875.1 Acidobacteriota bacterium | reverse complement strand
CGGGCGTGAAAATTGTGCCGGTAGGGAAACCGCAATTCTGCCGAGTCACGGGTTGTCCTTCGACTATAATGGGCGTACAAGTAATGCCCGTCGGCGGAGTATAAGTAATCGGAAATCTATATTGCGAAGTTCCGCCTGTCAGCAACTCACCGAAATCGCCGCGTCTTTGCCGCAAGGTCGGAACGGTGACTAATTGAAATTCGCCGCCGCCGAAAGCCGGTGTCGCGTTGCGCTGTCCGGCAACGGAAACGAAAAAGAACGTGCGATTGCGCCCGTCGTAAATGAAAGGAGTTCCTTCACCCGGGCGCGGAAAGAAAATCGGACCACCGACGGTGCCGCCATAATTGTGCGTTACATAATTAGGATTTTTGCCCTTATTATCACCGTTTTCGTCAAACTGAGCCGCCGCCGCGCTTAAAAAACGTCCCTGATAATTTTCAAAGATAGTGCCGTGAACTTCATTGCCGCCGGATTTAAAGGTGGTGGAAATAATCGCTCCGCCCGCGCGTCCTGATTCGGCTTGCGGCACACTGGTTTCAATCTTAAATTCAGCAATCGCGTCAGGATTCGGGTAAATTGCAATTTGTCCGAATTGCGATTCATTGTTATCAACGCCGTCAAGCGAGAAGTTGTTTTGCGTAACGCGCGCTCCGTTTGCCGAAATGACCGAACCGCCTGATTCACGAAAACGGGTTGATTCGGTTGATGGATTACCGGCACCCGGGTCTACACGATTAGAACCACCGAGAACGCCGACCGAACCGCCCGTAGGTCGCGTAACGCCGGGCGACAAAGCCGCGAGAAGCGTAAAATTGCGCTGCGGAATCGGTAAATCCGTCACTTCACGTCCGGTGATAATATCGCCGCGCACACTTGTTTCGCTTTCAACCAGCGGTGCGCCGTCTGCCGTGACGAGAACTGTATTATCGCCCGAACCGGCAACTTCGGTAAAACTCACGTCAATTGGAACGCGGGCATTCGTTTCGACCGTGACCGAAGCCAAAACAAGCGTTTTGAAGCCGCCGCCGTCAACCGTTATTTTGTAATTACCGGGATCGAGATTAGTTATTGCAAATTCTCCGCTCTCATCGCTCGTCACTTCACGAGACGCGCCGTTGGCATTGTTGGTAATAACTATCTTGGCGTTCGGCACAAGCGCACCGTTCGGGTCTAACACTGTTCCGACGACGCTTCCTTTGTTATTTTGAGCATTAACCATTCCGTTTAATGCCAAAACACAAATAAGCGTCACGGAAAACAGCATCAGACATTTCTTTAGTGTTTTATTCATATTGTCAGACCTCTTTTCAGGCGATTATTCTCGCAAAATTTTTGTATTTTATTTTGACTCTGGAAATTATAAATTCCTTTAATATTATGTGACTAAAATCATCTTCCGGTAAAAAATATGTTGTTGTAATGTCACCAAATCACAACTTTTTTATTTTCAAATTTTTTATTTTCAAAAACAGAAAATTTACAACGAATAACCAGACAGCGAACTACCACTATTTCGACTTAATTTGAACAAATTCAGCCCAAAATATAGTTTTATTTATTCTTTTATCAAAATAGTTTGTTGAGGAAATAAACAAAGTCTTGATATTATCTATATTACTTGATAAAAATGTCAAGAAACGATGGTTAAATTTCAAGATTAATTTGCCGAAGCGAAAATTCGGGCGAGAACGAGACTCAGAGAGCCGGTTAAAGTCGGGCTTTCGCCGAGCGAAGAGGCTTTGATAATTGTCGTCGGCAAGCGGCGGCGGATGCTGTGTTCGACGACCGAATGAACCTCTTCGGCGATCAAATGCCACGCTTTTGTAATTCGCCCGCTGACGACGATTGCCTGCGGGCTGAATCCGACGATAAGATTGGATATTCCGATGCCTAAAAATTTCGCCGTTTCCTTTAAAACAAAAATCGCCCGATCATCGCCTTTAACGGCTAAATCAATGATGTGATTTATATTTATGTCGTTTGAATCGGAAAAATCACCGTTCAAAAAATTACGGTAGCGAGCGACAATCGCTTTTTCCGACGAATGCGCTTCCCAACAGTTGCGGCTGCCGCACGAACACAAAACCGGCGCGTTTTCGCCGACAATCATATGTCCGAATTCGCCCGCCGCGCCTTCTTCGCCGCGATAAACCTGTCCGTCGAAAACGATTCCCGTGCCGACACCTTCGGCGACGAGAACGGTGATAAAATTTTTGATTTTTCTGATTTGTTCTTCGCCGAACCACAATTCGGCGAGCGCGATGGAATTGGCATCGTTATCCATCGTGACCGGAAGCGAAGTTTTGCTTTCGATTTGCTGCCGGATGTCCCAATCGCGCCATTTAAAATAAGGAATGTAAAGAACTTTGCCGAGTTTATAATCAACCACTCCGGGCAGACTTATTCCTACTTCCAGTTTGCTTTTTTTATATTTGGCGGCATACTTCGCCACTCTTGCGACGATTTCGTTCGCCATAAAATCGGCATCCGGCGAAGTGGCGAATTTTTCCATTTCGACAATTTTTCCGGCTAAATCGGCGACCGCAACAGTCGTTTCGCGCGGAGTCAAATCAACGCCGACGGCGCACGGATGGTCGGTTCTCAGTTTCAGCAAAGTCGGTTTTCTGCCGCCGGAGGATTCTCCCGTCCCGATTTCTTCTACCAACCCCGCATCCTGCAAATCGTCAACGATTGCCGATACGGTCGAACGCTGAAGCGCGGTTTGGCGGGCAATTTCGGCACGTGAAATCGGAGCGCGGTCGCGCACATAGTTCAAAACTATCTGTTTATTGATGTCCCGAACCAGATTGGGACGCGCAATCTGCGTCTTTGCCTTTTGTAAATAAATTCTTTTCATTAGTTGTCGCGGGAAATCACTCTTTCGATTTGAAAAACAAAAAAGCAGTTTGTAGCACAGCCAAACAAACTAATTGATATACCTTTTTTGTATTTTTTTCAATTAATTAAAGTGGAAAGATGTTTTGCGTCTGATCGCGGATTAAAATCAGGCGCGTTGCCGGAGTTATTTGATTTGTCAAATTATTAACTAAAAGCTAAAATGCGAACAAGCCCGAAAACCGATTTTTTCAAAAAATACTAAACAACAAAATATTTCGCCGGTTTATCGTCAGCTGACGTTTGTTTCAAATTCCTATCAAAAACGTATTATGAATCGTTTAATTTTCTACTGTTTTTTTGTAAGAAAATCGCTGACAGTCGTTTGTGCGGCGGCAGCTTTGATTTTCGCCGTTCAATTTTCGGCGATTGGTCAAACAGCTAAATCGCAAGCGGTTGACCGCAGCCGTCTGGAAACGGTCGAAGAATTGTCCGAATCGCTTGCCAATGATTTGCTGGTTCTTTCGGTGGCGGCGCGTGACCGCGATCTACCGCTGACATCTGAATTTTTCCCGCTCCAGCTAACCGCGAAACCTTTTCCTTCGCGTGCTTCGGCAACGAAAACGCAGGTTAAATGGGTCGGTTTGCACAATTGGGAAACTCCCGACAAAGCTATCAACGCTTCCAAGCAATCAATCGGCACGGGAAAAATAACAGGCAAAGCGTTTTTGGGAAACTGGGCGGAGTTTTTAGAGCATTTCTCCGAAATCGAAGACGCGCGGTTTAAAGTTAAGGAAGCGAATTTTGACGACAGCGCGAAAGCCGTTCTCGGTGCGGAACAGCCGACCGCCGTCATCGGCGCGACCGGAAAAGCGAGAATCGCTTTTTACGTCATTGGGCGCGACATAAATGGAAAGCGTGAATGGGCGCGGGGAACTTTTTGGGCAAACGTCCGCGCCGCTAAAAATAAACATTGGCAGTTCGATTCGTTCGATTTAGTCAGTTTCGATTCGCTCGTTGCGGAAAAAGATTTGTTTTCCGAAGTGGCGGTTCCTGCCGGAGTCGGTGCGATAATTCCATCGTTTGGAACGCCGGAAAACAGCGGTTTCATCTGGCACGGCGCGGCGGCGGGTGATTTCGACAACGACGGCTGGATTGATCTTTTCGTCATCGGTGCGAATCGTAATTATTTATATTTGAACGATAAAGAAGGCGGCTTCCGCGATGTTTCGACGGAAGCGGGCGTAAAAATTACATCTTCGGGAACCGCGCCGCTCGTTTTCGATTACGACAACGACGGCGACGCGGACGTTTTCATTTCGTCGGTCGGGCAGCAGATTCTTTTGCGAAACAATTTCAAACAAACCGGCAAACTCGAATTTGACGACGCATCGCTGGAAAGCGGCGTGGCGAAGGACGCAATCGGTTTTTCGGCGGTGGCGGGCGATGTCAACGGTGACGGATTTCTGGACGTTTACGTCACTTCATACAATCGTTACGGTCAAATCACGCCGGATTCGTGGTTTCGGGCGACGAACGGCACACCGAATCTTTTATTTATCAGTCAAAAAGACGGAACTTTCCGCGAAGAAGCCGCGAAATGGGGCGTTGATGATAAGCGTTGGAGCTACGCGGCGGAATTTGCCGACATCAACGCCGACGGCAAAATTGATTTATACGTCGCCAACGATTTCGGCGAAAAGGCTTTGTATATCAACAAAGGCGATAAATTCGTTGACGAAGCGGCGGAGCGCGGCGTTCTCGATCCGGGCAATGGAATGGGCGTGTCATTCGGCGATTATAACAATGACGGGCGGCTCGACATTCACGCTTCAAATATGAGTTCGACTGCCGGCAATCGTATTCTTACAAGATTATTTCCTAATTCGAGCGCGAAAGACAACGTGCTGAAAAAGCTCGCCGCCGGAAACAATCTCTTTGAAAACACGGGCGACGGAAAATTCAAAGACGTGACGGCGGAAGTCGGCGGTTTCGGCGGCGGCTGGGCGTGGGGCGGCGGTTTTATTGATTTTGACAACGACGGCTGGGAAGACATTTACACGCCGAACGGCTTTATTTCCGGCAAGTCAATGAAAGACACCTGAAGTCAGTTCTGGCGGCAAGTTGTGTCGCACGACAATGACGGAAAAGATGAAAAGGGCGCGTTACGCAGTGACCAAAATAAATTAATGTTCGGTCAGGGATTTTCGTTCAGCGGCTACGAACGCGACCCGCTTTATTTGAATTTGGGCGGCAAGAAGTTCACCGATATTTCGGGCGTGTCGGGCATTGATTCGATCACCGACGGACGCGCCGGAGTTTTCGCGGACTTTGACAACGACGGCGATTTGGACGTTTTTTCGACGACGATTCAACATCAATCGCATTTGCTCTTTAGAAACAATGTCGGGCAGGACAATAATTATTTGCGCGTCGTTTTGGAAGGCGACGCAAAAACCGGATTGGACGCTTTCGGTGCGGTCGTGCGCGTGAAAACCTCCGCCGGAATTTTAACGAAAATAAAATCCGGCGGTTCGGGTTTCATTTCTCAGCACGATTCGCGCCTTTTATTCGGACTCGGCAAAGATAAACAAGCCGAATCAATCGAAGTTACTTGGGCAAACGGCGAAGTCGAACGATTTGAAGCTGATGCCGCGAACGGCGCGACGCTTCTTTTGAAAAAAGGCAGCGGAAAAGCGCAAAAATTTTCGCCCGGCAAAGCTAATCTGCCGAATCCTTTGACGAAAACCGAAATTTTCGCGCAAGGCTTAAAAATCAAAATCGGCGAACCGCTGCCGGATTTCACCGTTAAAAGATTAACTGGCGCGACGAGTTCGATCAAGAAACAAATGAAAGCGGGACGGCAAACTTTAATTAATATCTGGGCGACGTGGTGTGTGCCGTGCGCCAAAGAAATGCCGGAACTCCAGCGGATGCGCCCGGAACTTGCGGCTCGCGGCATTGATTTAATCGGCATCAATGTTGACACCGAAAAAGGCGCGAACATTAAAGGCTACATTGCCAACAAGCGCGTGACTTATCCGATTGTCATCGGCGGCGTGGCGGCAATCGAACAGATTTACGCGACCGACGAATTGAGCGTGCCGCTGACGATTCTGGTTGACGACAAAGGCATCGTCAAAGAATTGATTCCCGGCTGGTCTTTGGAGACGCAGCGCAAATTCAATCTTTTAGTCGGCGGCGAAACGGATAAATCAAATGTTCCGACAGTGCCGACGAAAGCTATCAAAAAACGCTAAAACACAAACTTGGTCTTCTCTTACCTGTAATATAAACCAATGAAAATCTTAAAGTCTTTCCTTTTATTTATTCTTTTCATTTCTAATGGCTGTTCTTATGCTCAGGTGTTGCCGAAGCAAAGTTTGGATGGCAAAGCGGCTGATTTTCAGGGCGACGGAACGATTGTTTTGAAACTGCCGACGTTCAGCGCGACGGCGGAAATGGCTGGCATCTCGCGCATTATGGGCGGTTATCACATTCAAGCCGACAACATCGCCGGTCTGGATTTGGGGCGCAAAGTCGCAAACCACATTTTCCCGAAAATCAAAAGCTATTTCGACGGCACGGCGGGCAAAATTGACGATTCAAAAGCAACCGCCAAACGGTAAATCCTTATCAATAAATTTACGAAAAATTCACCTATAATGAATAATCAGGAAACTGATACGCGGCGCAAAATCGCGGTTGTTACAACCTCGCGGGCTGATTACGGACATCTTTACTGGACGCTCAAAGAGTTGGAGAATCGTCCCGAAATAAACCTACAACTCATTGCGTTAGGAGCGCATTTTTCGCCCGCCTTCGGAAATACTTACAAGGAAATCGAAGCCGACGGATTTACCGTTGACGAGCGCGTCGAATGTTTGCTCAGTTCCGATTCCGATGTCGGAATGGCAAAAACTATCGGCGTGGCGACGCTCGGTTTGGCGGACGTTTTGGGCAGAATGCGACCCGATATTTTGCTGCTGATCGCCGACCGTTACGAGATGCTCGCGCCAGCTTCGGTTGCGCTCGCCTTGCGAATTCCGATAGCGCACATCGAAGGCGGCGATGTCAGCGAAGGCGCGATTGACGATGCGGTTAGAAACGCGCTGACGAAAATGAGTCATCTGCATTTTACGACGAATGAAAATTCTCGAAAAAGAGTTTTGGCGATGGGCGAAGAAGCGTGGCGTGTTCACCTAGTCGGCTCGCCGTCGCTCGACAATCTGCGCCGCCGGAAACTTTTCACGCGCGAAGAAATCGAGGCGGATTTGGGCGTGAGTTTTAATCAGCAAACGATTGTCGTCGCGTATCATCCGGTTACGCTGGCGCGTGATACGGTTTCCGAAGCCGACGCGGTTTTCGCGGCTTTGGAGAAACTGCCGCAGCAGATTATTTTTTGTTACCCGAACGCCGATGCCGGAAGTCATCAGTTAATCGAACGCTCTAAAATGTTTTGTCAAAATCATCCGAACGCGCATCTTTTCGTCAATTTGAATCATTTGAAATACTGGAGTCTGCTCAAATACGCAGATTTGCTCGTCGGCAATTCGAGCAGCGGAATTATGGAAACTCCGTCAATTCCGCTGCCGACCGTCAACATCGGAATGCGCCAGAAAGGACGCGAACAGGCGCGTAATGTTCTCGATGCCGCCCCCGAAACCGATGCGATTTTACAGGCAATTGAAAAAGGTTTGAGCGCGGATTTTCGCCAATCGCTCGACGGAATGACGAATCCTTACGGCGACGGACACGCTTCGGAAAAAATAGCGGAAATTTTGTGCCAAGTGTCTTTGGGCAGCGAGCTTTTAATCAAACGCGCCGTGCCGCTCAAAAACGACGGTTGGCAGACAGACGAAACGGCGAAAGATTTATGAGAATTCCGCTTTCCGCGCCTGACATCACCGAATCTGAAATCTCATCGGTCGTCGAAGTTCTGCGTTCGCCGCGCCTGAGTTTGGGTCCGAAATTGGAAGAATTTGAGCGCAATGTCGCCGAATATGTCGGCGCGAAACACGCGGCTGCAGTCAATTCCGGCACGAGCGGTTTGCATCTCTGCGTTCGCGCCCTCGGATTAAAAGCGGGCGATGAAGTTATCACCACGCCGTTTAGTTTTATCGCTTCCGCCAATGTTTTGCTTTATGAAAAGGCGATTCCGGTTTTCGTTGATATTGATCCGAAAACATTAAATATTGATGTTAAAAAAATCGAAGCCGCGATTACGCCGCGCACGAAAGCGATAATGGTCGTCCACGTTTTCGGTCGCCCGTCGCCGATGCGCGAAATCGTCGAAATCGCTGAACGTCACAACTTAAAAATCATCGAAGATGCCTGCGAAGCCATTGGCGCGGAATACGAAAATCGGCGCGTCGGCAACATCGGCGACTGCGGAGTTTTCGCGTTTTATCCGAACAAACAAATTACGACGGGCGAAGGCGGAATGATCGTTACCGACAGCGATTCAATTGCCGAACAAGTCAAAATGCTCCGAAATCAAGGGCGCGATGCAAACTCGGAATGGTTTGAACACACCGCGCTCGGCTACAATTATCGCTTGTCCGACATCAATTGTGCGCTCGGCATCGAACAGCTCAAACGCCTCGATTCAATATTGAGTCAACGGGAAACAGCGGCGCGAAAATATCACGAACGATTGGGGCAAAATCCGCATCTCATTTTGCCTGAAATTAATTTACCGAACGGTCAAATCAGTTGGTTTGTTTATGTGGCGCGGTTAAAAGATAATTTCACGAGAGCGCGGCGCGATTCGATTGTTGCCGAAATGAATCGCGCCGGAATCGGCTGCGGACGCTATTTTGCGCCGATTCATTTGCAGCCGCTTTACGTTGAAAATTTCGGTTACAAAATCGGCAATTTTCCGCTCGCCGAACACGCTGCCGAACGGGTTATCGCGCTGCCTTTTTTTAACCGAATCACGGACGCGCAGATTGACGAAGTTTGTGAGATGCTGGAAAAATTGTGCAGTTTGGAGTGAGAAGCAGTTTGTAGGATTCACTGCTTGCCGCTGAAAGTGATTTTTGCGATGGCTTTTAGTAATTCTTGAATCTTCAAACTGTTTCTTAGCGAATTACATCGAGGCAAAACTTTTACAATAATTTTATGAAATTGAATGTGCGTTTTTTTATTTCCGCTGTTTTATTGTTCGCCTTTTCGGGCGGAACGCTTTATATTTCTTTGGCTCAGACGACCAGGCAAATTTCCGCCGTTGAACGTGAAAACGCTTATCGCGCCAACAATCTCGGAGTCGCCCAACTCGAACAATATAATCACAAAGCGGGCGCGGAAGAATTTCAGAGAGCTTTAAAACTCGACCCGCAATTGAAAATCGCAAATATCAATTTAGCTATCGCACTTTTTAACGCTCAAGACCTCGAAGGCGCACAACAAGCCGCCAACGCCGCCGATTCGCCCGACCAGCCGCAGCCGCAGTATATTCTCGGACTCATCGCCAAAAGTCAGAACCGCACGGAAGATGCCGTCAACGCTTTTACAAAGGTTTTACAAATTGACCCGAACGATGTCGGCGCAAACGTCAATCTCGGTCAAATCTACGTTTCGCAGCGCAAATACGCCGAAGCCGTCACGGTTTTTCGCACCGCTCTCGCTGCCGAACCGTATAATTCGACGGCGATGTATGCGCTGGCGACCGCGCTTTTGAGAAATAACGCCCGCGAAGAAGGTCAGCAGTTAATGGCGCGCTTTCAGGCTCTCCGGCAATCCGGCGCGGCGACCAATATCGGGCAGAATTATCTCGAACAAGGACGCTACGCCGAAGCGATTGTTTCGACCGGCGCGGAAGATGGGCTGGTTGACAAAACCGAGCCGAAAGTGGTTTTTCAAAATGTAAATATCGGTTTACCAATCGCTAAATCGCCCGTTCGTAATTCAAAAAAAGCGGCGCAAGCAAATGAGAATAATCAACAGGCGGCGACGCTGTTCGATTACGACAATGACGGCGATTTGGATTTGGCGCAGGCAACCACAGAAGCCGCGCCGGTGCGGCTTTATCGCAACGAGGGCGGAAAATTTGTTGACGTAACGCGGACGGCGGGCGATTTGGCAAAGCCGCTCGGAGCAAATTCTTTGGGCGTTCTCGCGGGCGATTATGACAACGACGGATTGACGGATTTACTCGTTTGCGGCGCGGGGAAAACTAAACTTTTCCGCAATGACGGCAAAGGCGTTTTTATAGATATGAGCGACGCGGCGAAATTGCCAAAAACTTTAGACATTTCGGTTTCCGGCGCGTTCGTTGATGCCGACCACGACGGCGATTTGGATATTTTTCTCGGCGGTTTTCAAAACGGCGTAAGTCCGGTTCGCGCCGCGAGAAATCGTCTTTGGCGCAACAATGGCGATTCTACTTTCACCGACATTTCCGAAGCGGCGAAAATTGATGCGTCAAATCGCGCCGTCGCCGTCGTGCCGACCGATTTCGATAATCGCCGCGACGTTGATTTGCTCGTTTTAGATAAAGGCAATAAGCCGAAACTTTTTCGTAATTTACGCGACACCTCCTTTCGAGATGTTGCCGCTGAAGTCGGTTTAACCGAAGTCGGCAGTTGGACTTGTGCGGCAGCGGGCGATTTCAATAAAGACACTTTCACTGATTTCTTTTTCGGCAAATCAGATGGCAGAGGCGTATTTGCCGTGTCCGACGGGCGCGGCAAATTTACAATAAAAGACGCGCCGACCGGAACGGAAAACGCCGCGTCCGCCCAGTTTTTAGATTACGACAACGACGGTTTGCTCGATTTGATTGCCAATACTGATAAAGGTTTCGTCATCGCACGAAATTTGGGCGACGGCTGGACGAATGCCGATTCATCCGCGTTTAAAATTAAAACCGACGCAAATAACGCTCTGATGAATTCGCGGCAAATTTTGTCGGGCGATATTGACGGTGACGGCGACGTTGATTTGTTTGCGTTTGCTGTCAACGGCAGTCTGCATTTTTTGGAGAATGTCGGCGGCAATGCGAACAATTCGGAAATTTTGCGCTTGCAGGGACGAGCTTCAAATAAAACCGGCATCGGCGCAAAAGTTGATTTACGTTCGGGAAGTCTCGCGCAAAAGCTCGAAAGTTATTCGGCGAGTCCGATGCCCGCGCCGTCGCAGATTCATTTCGGGTTGGGAAAGCGCGAAAAGCCCGATGCCGTGCGCGTCATTTGGGCTTCGGGAACGGTGCAGGCGGAAGTTGATTTTCCCGGAAGAATTAAAAATCAGACGGCAAAAAATTTCGCGCCTTTTAAAATTGAAGAACTCGACCGCAAACCGTCGTCGTGTCCGTATCTTTACACCTGGAACGGCGAAAAATTTGAATTTATCACCGATTTCCTCGGCGGCGGCGAGATGGGAAACTGGCAGGAAGCGGGCGTTTATCATTATCCCGATTCCGACGAATTCGTGCGAATCACGTCCGACCAATTAAAGCCGCTCAACGGCAAATATGAAATCCGCGTGACGAACGAACTCGAAGAAGTTTTGTTTTTGGATAACCTGAAACTCGTCGCCGTCGAACACGACGCAGGCGCGGAAGTCTATCCGAACGAAGGATTAGGGATTCCAACCGCCGGACAGAAAATTTTATACGCGGCAGGTAATTCTTACGCGCCGCTTTCCGCCGTTGACACAAACGGCAAAAGCGTTTTGCCGAACATCAAAAATCTCGACCGCAAGTTTTACGATTCTTTCAAATCGCTGAACATTCGCGGTTACGCTGAAACGCATAACTTGACACTCAATTTGGACGACAAAAAAGGTTTTCGGGGCAGAACGCTTTTACTTTTGACGGGTTGGACGGATTATGCTTTTTCGTCGGACAATCTCGCGGCTTCGCAAAGCGGAAAATCACTATTTTTACCGAAACTGCAAGTTAAAAATAAAAGCGGCGAATGGCAAACCGTCGTTGACAAAATCGGCATCTCGGTCGGGCGACCGCAAACTCTGGTCGTGGATTTGACCGGCAAATTTCTGTCCGATTCACGCGAAGTCCGTATCGTGACGAATTTCAAAACCTTTTGGGATAAAATCGCGGTTGATGCGTCGGAGCAAATAAACGTCAAAACAACCGAATTACAGCCGTCGCAAGCAGACTTGCGCGAGCGCGGATTTTCCGAAGAAATGAAATACGGCGAAATGATCGCGGCAAATTACGATGCGGTTTTAAACGACGGACGCTGGAAATATTTCGCGGGAAGTTTCACCCGAACCGGCGACGTAAAACCTTTGTTAAATAAAATTGACGACGTTTTCATCATCTCGAAGACCGGCGACGAACTCGTTTTGAGTTTCGACGCTCTGCCGGAATTGCCGCGAAATAAAAAATACACATTTTTGCTTTACGCCGACGGTTACAGCAAGGAAATGGACATCAATTCCGGTTCGCCCGACGCGGTTTACCCGATGCCGTTCAAAGCGATGAAAAAATATCCTTACGGCGCGGACGAACGATTTCCGATGACCGAAGAAAAACGCCGGATTTACGACGAATATACGACCCGTCATAATCGCAGCATCTTATCGAAATTATTTTGAAGTGATTTGCCGTAAATCCCATCCGAAGATAAAAAAGGCAAGATTAAAGACAAAAAACGCGCTTGTCCGAGCAGACAAGCGCGTTTCTCGCGTGAAAATTTTCTCTTGAACTTAAGCGACCGTAATTTCTTTCGACAAATAAACATCCTGAATCGCGTTGAGCAATTCGACTCCTTCTTTGGTCGGACGCTGAAACGCTTTGCGACCGGAAATCAAACCCATTCCGCCGCCGCGTTTATTGATAACCGCCGTCCGCATCGCGTCCGCCATATCCGATTCGCCTTTCGATTCGCCGCCCGAATTTATCAAACCGCAGCGTCCCATATAACAATTCGCTACTTGATAACGCACCAGATCAATCGGATTGTCCGTCGTCAGTTCGCTGTAAATTTTCGGATTCGTTTTGCCGTAACTGCTTTCCATATTCAAAGCGTTATAGCCGCCGTTGTTGGTCGGCAGCTTTTGCTTGATGATGTCGGCTTGAATCGTTACGCCGAGATGATTCGCCTGTCCGGTCAAATCGGCGGCGGCGTGATAATCCTGTTCTTTGGTTTTGAATTTGTTGTTTCGCAGATAACACCAGAGAATCGTCGCCATTCCGAGTTCGTGCGCGTAGGCGAAGGCTTCGGCGATTTCATTTAACTGGCGCGTTGATTCGTCCGAGCCAAAATAAATGGTCGCGCCGACGGCAACCGCGCCCATATCGCGGCATTGGTCAATATTTCCGAATAAAACCTGATCGAACCGATTCGGATAAGTCAGCAGTTCGTTATGGTTTATTTTGACGACAAACGGAATTTTGTGCGCGTATTTTCTGGCGACCGCGCCGAGCGCGCCGTAAGTCGAAGCGACGGCGTTGCATCCGCCTTCAATCGCTAATTTAACGATATTTTCCGGGTCGAAAAGCATCGGATTCGGCGCAAAGCTCGCGCCCGCCGAATGTTCGATTCCCTGATCAACCGGCAAAATCGAAAGATAGCCGGTTTTGGCAAGCCTGCCGTTATCGAAAAGCGTCTGCAAAGACCGCAAAACCGCCGGTGTGCGGTCAGACGCGAGCCAAACGCGGTCAATAAAATCCGCGCCCGGAACATACAAATTTTCCTTCGGAATCGTCGTCGTCGTATGATTTAAAAGCGTTTCGGCTTCCGCGCCCAAAAGTTCCTGAATTTTACTGTAATCAACAGCCATTTTTAATCTCCTGTGTGAATAAAATTTTATAAAAGCCCAAATAATTTTGAGGCAAATTATAGCATAAATGACGGATGCCGCTTGCCACGAAACGAATATTTCCTTGCATTGAAAAAAAAGATTGTTGTAGAATAAAAACGACTCACATCCGCTCAAAGGTAATTCCTTAAAAACTTGAAGAATTCTCCCAAACAGTCGGAATTGTGTTTTTTACCCCCGATTTCCCATAAATGAGGTGACAAAAAATTATGACTTTTTGCAATTTGAAAGGAGCATTTTTCCTTTTCTGTGTTTTATTCGTCTGTTCGCAAATTGTTTTTGCCGGTGACGAAATCGTCTGGCGGACGGTTACGCCCGCCGAACTGCAAATGAAAACGCCGCAGGTCGAGCCGGGTGCGGATGCCGAAGCAATTTTCTGGGACGTAACGCTCGACGACAAAAAAGCCGGAAAAATGTCTTATAATCATTACGTCCGCGTAAAAATATTCACCGAGCGCGGGCGCGAACGCTTCAGCAAATTCGATATTCCGTTCTCGAAGGGCAAAAAGGTCGAAGCGGTTGCCGCCCGCGTCATCAAAGCCGACGGTTCAATCGTCGAACTCAAACCCGAAGACATTTTCGAGCGCGAAATCGTCAAATCCGGCAGCGTCAAAATCAAAGCTAAATCGTTCGCCGTGCCGGGCATCGAACCGGGCGTTATCGTCGAATATCAATACAAGGAAATCTTTAAAAACGATTCGGCGACCGGCGAACGTCTGGTTTTCCAGCGCGATATTCCGATGCAGAAGGTTACTTATTACGTTCGTCCGTATAAAGGAATGAAACTGAATTTTACGTCTTTCAATATGTCGGACGTGAGTTTTAACGAAAGCGGCGAGCGATTTTTCGTCGGCACGAAAACCAATGTTCCGGCACTTAAAGACGAACCTTATATGCCGCCGGGCGATCAGGTCAGATCGTGGACTTTTCTTTCCTACGCGCCGCTTAACATCTCCAATCAAATGCTCGGCTCGATGGTCGGCTGGAGTTTTTTCGCCAGCCGTTACACCGGACTTTACGGCTTGATGACAAAATCGAACAAAAATCTCAAAAAACAAGCGGAACAAATTACCGTCGGAGCCGCGACCGGCGACGAGAAACTGAAAAAGATTTATCAATATGTGCAGACGGAGATAAAAAACATCAGTTACGACGAAACTTTATCCGACGAACAGCGCGAAAAAATTGATATAGACCGCGTTGAAGACATTATCAAAGAACAGGCGGGCAGCGCGTTTCACGTCAATTTATTGTTTGGCGCACTGGCATCTGCCGCCGGATTTGAAACGCGCCTGTTTTATTCGAGCAACCGGAGCGAAATTTTCTTCGACCCGAACAAAGTTGCTTACGGCTCGTTTTTGCATAACGCGGGCGTTGCCGTCAACATTGATAACAAATGGATGTATTTCGACCCGTCAACGCCGTATCTCGGCTACGGCGATATGTATTGGCACGATGAAAATACGGTCGGAATGGTGATTAGTTCCGGCAATCACTCGTGGATCAAAACGCCGCTCACCGATCAAACTAAATCGTTATCGAAAAGAACCGGCAAATTAAAACTGCTCGAAGACGGAACGCTCGAAGGCACAATTCGCGTCGAACACACCGGACATCAGGCGATCAGCCGCCGCGAAGGCGGTTTTCGTGATTCGGCGAACAAACGCGAAGAAGATTTGCGCGACGAAATAAAGAGGCGCGTCAGCACAGCGGAAATCTCCACAGTTTCCATCGAAAACTTCGACGATGCCGCCAAACCTTTGACCTACGTTTATAAAGTCCGTGTTCCTAACTACGCGCAGAAAACCGGCAAACGTCTGTTTTTGCAGCCCGGATTTTTTGAATACGGTTCGAGTCCGGTTTTCTCGTCGGCGACGCGCGAATATGACATCGCCTTTCCTTATCCGTGGTCGGAATCGGACAATGTGGAAATTGAATTGCCGAAGGGATTTGCGCTCGACAATGCCGATGCTCCGGGCGTAATCGCCGATTCGAGCAAAATCGGCGCATTAGATATTAAAATGAGCATTGACAGCGCAAGAAACACGATTTCGTATAAACGCAATTTTCACTTCGGCGGCGGCGGAAATATTTTCTTTCCGGCAGGATCATACAAAGCGGTGAAAAATTTGTTTGATGCGTTTCACAAAGCCGACACGCACACAATCACGCTTAAAGAAGCAGTTAAATAGACGAATCAGCGCAGACTGGTAAAAATCTGCGCTCGATTAGTTTTCGCCTTTGAAATTTGGAGGTTTTTATTATGTTTCCTCGTTTAATAGTTGCAATTTCATTCGTTTTTCTGCTTTTCACAAATCTTTCGGCAGCGGGCGAAAATGTTCCCGAATGGCTTCGGCAGGCGGCTTCCGTGAGTGCGCCGGGTTATGAAAAGGATGTTCCGGCAGTCGTTTTGCGTGACGAACAGCAGGTTACGCTCGGCAGCGACGGCAAATTGGTGACGACTGAAAATTACGCCGTCAAACTTCTCACCCGCGAAGGCAAAAGTTTTGCGATTGCCCGCGCTTTTTATCTGGTCAGCGCGGGAAAAGTCCGAAACATCGAAGGCTGGCTGATTCGTCCTGACGGCACGACGAAAGTTTACGACAAAAAAACGATTCTCGACGTAATCGCCGATCAGGACGACGTTTATAACGAAGGGCGAATTAAGGTTATTGACGCTTCCGGCGACGCGGATGTCGGTCATACGTTCGGTTATACGATTGTTTCCGAAGACTCGCCGCTTTTTTATCAGGACGTTTGGCAGTTTCAGGGACGGCTTCCGACGCTCGTTTCGCGTTACAGTTTGAATCTTCCGGCGAATTGGAAGGCTTCGAGCATCACGTTTAACGCGCCTGACGTGAAACCACAGATTTCGGGAACGAATTATATCTGGGAAATGCGAAATCTAGCACCGATTCCGCCCGAACCGATGAGTCCGTCGGTTAATAATATCGCGCCGCGCATCGCCGTTAATTACTCGCCGGAAAATAACGCTCAAACGGTAAACCGCGCTTTTGCCGATTGGACGGACGTTTCGCGCTGGGCGACCGGAATGCACGATTCGCAGGTCGTCATCAACGATGAAATTGCTGCCAAAGCGAGAGATTTGACGGCAAACGCTAAAACCGAACTCGAAAAAATTCGCGCCGTCGGCAGTTACGTGCAAAATTTGCAGTATATTTCGATAGACATCGGTGTCGGTTACGGCAACGGTTACAAACCGCGCTCTTCGTCGCTCGTAATGTCGCGCGGCTACGGCGACTGCAAAGATAAGGCGAATTTGATGCGGGCGATGCTCAAAACCTTGAAAATCGAAGCGTATCCGATTGCGATTTTCTCCGGCGATCCGGGATTTGTTCGCTCGGAATGGGCTTCGCCGCGCCAGTTCAATCACTGCATTATCGCCGTCAAAGTCAGCGACGAAACAAAATCGCCCGTCGTCATAAACGACGCGAAACTCGGACGGCTTTTGATTTTCGACGCGACCGACGCTTTCACGCCGGTCGGCGATTTGCCCGATTATCTGCAAGGCTCGATGGCTTTGATAATCGCAGGCGACAGCGGCGGACTTTCAAAAATGCCGGTTACGCCGCCCGATTCCGATCTTTTGGAAAGAAATATCGAAGCGACTTTGACCGAAACCGGCGGCATTAAAGGGAAAATCAGCGAACGCGCCAACGGTCAAACTTCGACCACGTTTCGCCGCGAACAACGCGAACTTTCCGCTGCCGATTATAAAAAAGCCATCGAAGGCTGGCTGACGCGCGGCGCGACCGGCGCACAGCTTGTCGGCGTAACTTCCAAAGACCGCCAGAGCGAAGCCGGTTTCGATCTCGATGTCGAATTCTCCGCGCCGTCTTACGGGCAATTGATGCAAAACCGTCTGCTTATTTTCAAACCCGTCATCGTCGGCAGAAGAAACGGCATCGTTTTGACCGAGCCGAAACGCACAAACGCGATTGAGCTTGAAGCCAATTCGATGAAGGAAACAATCGTTTTCACGCTGCCGCAAGGTTTTATTGTGGATGAAATGCCGGACGCGGTGAAACTGGAAACTCCGTTCGGGAAATATGCGATAAGCTACGAATTGAAGGACGGAAAGCTGATTTTTTCGCGCAATCTGACCATTAACAGAGCGAATATTCCGGTCGAGAAATACGTTTCCGTCAAGGATTTCTACTCGAAAATTCTCGCCGCCGAACAATCGCCGGTCGTGCTTTTGAGAAAATAAGTTTTAGGCGCAAGAAAAATTACGAAAAGATTTTTAGCCACGAATTACACGAATTTTCACGAATAGAGAATTATATTGAATTTCTTATTCGAGTTATTTGTGTAATTCGTGGCTAAAAATTCTTTTGTGCCTTTTTGCGCCTAAAACTTATTCCGTCACCTTTCAGTTTTTAGCCTGAAATAATTTCATCAACGCTTTTTCTTCGGCTTCGAGTTCGTTCTGAATGCGCTTGATTTGGCGTTTTTTTCTGGGGATAAATTCTTCGAGCGTGATTCCGGCTTCGTAAGACTTTAAAATCGTCGGGTGAATATACGAACTGCGGCAGACGGTCGGCGTGTTGCCAAGTTGTTCGGCGACTTTTTTGACGGCTTGCACGACGTTTTTCTTTAAGGTTTTTTCGTCTTCGGCTTTGCCGATTTCCGCCAGTTCGAGCGCGGCGAGCAAAGTTCCGCCCCAGGTGCGAAAGTCTTTAGCAGAGAATTCCGGCGCGGTCGTCTGCTTTAAATAATCGTTAATGTCTTTCGGTTTGATCGGGCGCGGTTTGCCGTTTTCGTCCAGATAATTAAAAAGTTTTCTGGCTCCGCCGATGCTTTTCAAATCGTTCATCACGCCCGCAAGTTCTTTATCAACCAGAATTTTGCGGTGTTTGATGTGATGTTTGCCGACAAAATCGAAGATCAATTCGCCTTTTTTGTTAATTTCCAGATGCCGATTTTGCAGCGTCGTAATGCCGTATGTTTTATAATGCTTGACGCTCTTTTCCGTCCCGACGCGAATGTAAAGCGAATTTATCAAGCGCGTCATCACGGCTAAAACCTTTTCGCGCGGAAAACCTTCGAGGCTTAAGTGTTCATTTGTCGCCTGTCGCAGTTTCGGCAGATATTCGCCGAATTTTTCGATTTTGGCGAATTTTTTCTGCTGCTGTTTTTCGGAAAATTTACTGTGATAAAGATATTGAATCCGTCCGGTCGTATCCATTCCGATTGCCTGCAAATTTTTACTCGCAAACGGCGAAATTCGCACGTGCTTCCACGCGGGCGGAATGACCAGCGATTTTATTCTTTCGAGATGTTTTTCATCCGTGACTTTACGCCCGCCGAAATCAATATAATGAAATCCTTTTGATTTTGAGCCGCGCCGCTTCCACCATTTTGCCCGCTTGCCTTTTTCGATGTTTTCCCGCGCCTTGACGGTATCGAAAACCGTCGTATTTTTTGTCATTTTCCTTTCCCTTTTTTCAATCTGTTTTCAGTATAGCGAATTTATTCAAAGGTTTTCAAAACATTTCCTCAAGCATTACTTAAACAGTTGAAAACTAAACCGCTTAACTTGCATTTGAAAACCGAAAATAGTAATCTTAAAAGCAACTTGTTTCACGGATGCAACATCAAATTAGACAAGAAAGCGGAGGTAAAAGAAATGACGAGAAACTTATTTGAAATGGAAGAACAGGAAACGATTCAGAGCAAAAAGGAAATGATTTTGTCGCTATTTAAGGGCGGAACGACGGAGATCGAAAGCATCGCCGCGATTTCCGGGGCGAAACCGAGTTACGTCGGTTCGGTTTTGCAAAAGGAAGGATTGATTGACAATTATTTCGATTTATACACTTCGACCGCGTATCCGATGAATATATATTCAAAACATTTTCGCGGAAAGCTCGGCTTTAAGGACGCGGCGACGGCTGAGCGCGGCGTGAACACTTTGGAACAGGCGTATCGTTATTTCGATAAAATTCAGGATCGCGCCGGACAGCATCACACGCTCGAAATGGGTTTGACGATGCTTGACCGCGCACGTTGGACGGGCAAACTTGAAGAAGCGGAAGTCTACCGACGTTGGATTGTCGGCAAATTGAGCAAGCCTTTAGTTGAAACCGCGAAACCGATGGCGATTGACGGAAAGAAAAACGAAGTTAAGGAAAGCGAAGAACCGCGGCTGAAACTTGCGGCGTAGTTTTCCAACAGAATCGAAAAAGAAAACTGTAAAAAGGAACGCGAACTTCAGTTCGCAAATTATAAAAGCGCGAACTGAAGTTCGCGTTCCTTTTTTAATAATTTAATAAAAAGTTTTTGGTAGTGAACCAAAAGTAATGCTTTGAAATTCATCGTCCCGCAGGGACAGATTGTTAATAGCCACGCGATTTATCGCGTGGCGGTTGGCGAGGTAAGTTAAAGTCTCGAAGGGACGAAAGAAACTGTCGTCCCTTCGAGACTTTAACCGGATTTGAATATCCCCACGCGATAAATCGCGTGGCTATTAACAGATGCTCCTACGGAGCAAAAATCATTGAGCATTACTTTTGGTTCACTACCCAATTTTTAACAAAAGAGGTTTATCGAATGGCTTTGGAATTAGTAGAAAGTCCTGTCAGGCAGAACGGTTTGACCGTCGGACAGGCGACAATTGAAGACGCGCAGACGGAGCCGAGTTTGCGCCCGAAAAGTTTGGATGAATACATCGGACAACCGCGAATCATCAATAATTTGCGGATATTTTTAAAGGCTGCGCTGCGCCGCGCCGAAGCTCTCGACCACGTTTTATTGTTCGGTCCGCCGGGACTCGGCAAAACGAGTCTGGCGGTAATAGTCGCTAACGAACTCGGCGCGAGTTTGAAAACGGTTCACGCTCCGGCGGTCGAAAAATCCGGCGATCTGGCGGCGATTCTGACAAATCTCGAAGAAGGGGACGTGCTTTTTATTGACGAAATTCATCGCCTTCGACCGCAAATCGAAGAGATTCTTTATCCGGCAATGGAAGATTTTCAGCTTGATTTAGTCATCGGTCAGGGAACGGCGGCACGAACTTTGAAACTCGATTTGCCGAAGTTTACGCTCGTCGGCGCGACAACCAGAGCCGGAATGGTTTCCGCACCTCTGCGCGGGCGTTTCGGAATCGTCAATCATCTTGATTTTTATCCGCGCAAGGATTTGGAAATCATCGTTCATCGTTCGGCAGAGATTTTAAACGTCGAAATCGAATCGAGCGGTGCGACCGAACTCGCCCGCCGCGCCCGCGGAACTCCGCGTATCGCCAATCGGCTTCTGCGCCGCGTTCGTGATTACGCCGAAGTTTTGGGCGACGGACGAATTTCGGGTGCGCTTGCCCAAAAAGCTCTCGACGCGATGGAAGTTGACCGTTTCGGATTAGACGAAGTTGACAGGAAATTGCTTGTGACGATTATCGAGAAATTTGACGGCGGACCGGTCGGCGTGGGAACGATTGCGGCTTCAATCAGCGAAGACCGCGAATCAATCGAAGAAATGATCGAGCCGTATTTAATTCAAATCGGATTCTTAAACCGCACTCCGCGCGGACGTATCGCTACTGACGCTGCGTATAAGCATTTCGGATTCGACCCTCCTTTTGCGCAGCAGTGGCAAGCACTTGCCAGCTAAACAATTTTACTTTCAATAAAAAAGAACGTCGGTAAATGGTAATTTACCGACGTTCTTCTTCGTTTTGATACTCATTTACCAATTGGTAACCGTCTTCAAAAGTATCTTTCCATTCAGATAAAATCAGTCGGCAATTATTTCACAATCGTTCGTTTTACAATCCAATCGGCAATCGTTTCCAGAACTTGCGGTGCGATTGTTTCTTCGATCGTGCCGTATTCGCCGGGCGAACCGGTTTCACTTGTTTGAAATAAATGATTGAGTTTCGGAAAAGATTTTATTGTGTAATCTTTATTTCCGCTCTTTTTAAGTGCAGCAGCGATTATTTCTAAATTTTCTTTCGATGAAACCTGCAAATCGTTTTCGCCGTTGATTGCCAGTACCGGAATTTTCACTTTTTCAAGCGTTTGGCGCGGATTGTAAGTAACAAAATATCGAAACCAAGGCGACAGAGTCATCTGAATTTGGCTTTCGGCAGCGGCTTTGATGGGCGCAAATACTTTTCGTTGTTCTTCGT
>JALYQJ010000184.1 GCA_030855875.1 Acidobacteriota bacterium | reverse complement strand
GTCTGTATACTTTCAAAGATTCGGGCGGCGACGCGCTCCATATCGGAACAACCATCAATTCGTTGAAAATTTGTCCGCCGCACCAAATACCCCAAACAAAAACTGATGCAATTAATAAAAAAACGGCAAGTTGTTTTCTCATAATTTTCTCCTGAAAATTTATCGCCAAATCGTTTCGCTGAGAGCAGCACTGAGCGGGCTGTTCGGCAAGACTAGAGATTTCAGCAGCCAGACTAACCCGAAAACGGCGGCGAGAACTAAAAAGTTGAGCAGCAAGACGGCAAAAGCAAACGCCGCTTCGATTTCCTGAAAAGTATTTTCGCATTTTTCGCGCATTTTAATTTCCTCCCTGCGGTTGAATCGGCGTATTTTGAAATGCGGCGATGCTCCATTTACCTTTATCTTTTGTCATCAACATCGTGCTTAAAGCGTGTCCTTTCCGCATTTCGCCGCCCGCGCTGAATTCCAGATTCCACTCGACGTGAACGACGGCGACATCCTTTCGCAAAAATCGAACGCTTTTTATCGTGGCGGCGTTGCGGCTGTCTTTGTAAATCGTGGTGAAAATTTGTGTGTGACCTTTTTCGATTTCGTTTCTGCCTTTTGCATACATTCCATTGACGACGACGTAATCGGCATCGGCGGCAAATGGCGCGGCAAACATTTTGCCGTCGTGCGCGTTCCAACCTGTTTCCATCTGCTTCACGTTAGCGCGAATCGCCGTTTCGTCCGCACTCATTTTAGAATCTTTTTCCTGCGCGAATAATCCCGTTGCCGCGCAAAATACCATAAATATTGTTCCGATAATTTTTCTTTTCATTTTTTCACTCCTTTTCGTTTTGATTTTCTAACTCGTTTTGATTTTCTAAACTTTCCGCCGTTGAAAATGCGCCGCCGCAAAACGGGCAAACAATCACATCCGCCGCGTTAAGTTTTTCTTCGTCCGCCGCGTTTAGTTTTATTTTCCGCACGCGGACGGTTTCCTCGACCTCGATTAAAATTTCGGTTGTCGTTCGTTTCATTTGGCTTGATTGAATCAATCCTTCGGCGTTACAATTCGGCGAAACATCGAACGCGAGTATCATCGCTCAGAATTGTTACAAAAGTCCTTGCAAATTTCTTGGAAAAATCTTGGAATTTCACTAATGATTGAAAATATCGAAAATAAAGCTGTTTTGTATCGTTTCGGACGATTTGAAATTAATGCAAAAGAAGGACTTTTGCGGCGCGAGGGTGAAATCGTGCCGCTCACGCCGAAGATTTTCGAGACGCTTTTGCTTTTAGTAAAAAACAACGGGCGAATGCTCACCAAAGACGAAATTATGGAAACCGTCTGGGCGGATTCGTTTGTCGAGGAAACGAACTTAACCTCAAATATCTCGCGTCTCAGAAAAATTCTTGACGCGGATGGCGACGGACAATACATCGAAACCTTTTCAAAACGCGGTTATCGTTTCCGCGCCGAAGTCGAAGAATCGCGCGGCGATTCGGAAATAATCGTGACGCGCCGCACCGTGACGCGCATTCGCCAAACAATCGAAGAAACCGACGAAACGGAAATCGCGCCGGAATATGCCGATTTTCTTGCTTCCGTTCCGAACAATCTCCACGCGCCGCCGAACGCACTCGTCGGACGCGAAAAGGAAATCGCCGAAATTTGCAGTCTTTTGCGGCAAAATCGGCTCGTCACTTTAACCGGAATCGGCGGAACAGGGAAAACCCGTTTGGCGCAGGAAATCGCTTTGCGAATGCTGCCGGAATTCGCTGACGGAGTTTTTTTCGTCGCACTCGAAGCGGTCAGAAATGCGGAACTTATCGCGTCCGAGTTCGCGCAACTTCCCGGCGTGAAGCAAGCAAGCGGAAAAAGTCTGCTCGAAAGGCTGAAGAATTTTTTGCAGACAAAGCAAATGCTGATCGCGGCTGACAATTTCGAGCAGATCATTTCCGCCGCGCCGTTTTTAACCGAACTGTTAAAAGCCGCGCCGAATCTTCGTATTTTAGTGACGAGCCGCGTTCGTCTGCATTTGAAAAGTGAGCGCGAGTTTATCGTTCCGCCACTCGCTTTGCCCAGCGCAAACCGGCAAAGATCGTTCGCCGAATTGTCGAATTACGAAGCCGTCAAACTCTTTGAGCGGCGGGCAGACGGCAAAACCGAATTTTTCGCTGACAGAACAAAACGCGGAAACGATTGCGGAAATTTGCCGCAAACTCGACGGTCTGCCTTTGGCGATTGAACTCGCGGCGGCGCGAATCAAAATTCTCTCGCCACGACAAATTCTAACTAGATTGGAAAATCGCTTGAAACTTCTGACCGGCGGCGCGAATGACTTGCCCGCGCGTCAGCGAACGATGCGCGGCGCAATCGAATGGAGCTACGATTTGCTCGCCGAAAACGAACGAATTTTGTTTCGACGGCTGGCGGTTTTCGCGGGCGGTTTTACCATTGAAGCCGCCGAGTCGGTTGTCATTCGTCATTCGTCCTTCGCCAATAATTCGGTAAGCGATAAAGAACAAAGGACAAAGGACGAAGAACTATTGACGATTGACGTTCTAAACGGCATCGCGTCGCT
>JALYQJ010000149.1 GCA_030855875.1 Acidobacteriota bacterium | reverse complement strand
ATGAAGCGACGGCAAAAAGTTTAATGAAGCAGGCGAACGACGATTTGCGGGCGGCAATCGTAATGTTTCGCACCGGTTCATCGAGCGAAAAGGCGATGAAAGTTCTCGTTGAAAATAATTACGTAGTTGAAAAAGCAATAGAATTTTTGAAATTTGAAAATTAAACGTGGATTTCCACAGTCGTTAAACGTGACTATCGTCCTGCAAAGATATAGTTTTTTGTTGTCTAATAGCAGCTAATTTAAGGAGGCTTTTATGAACGGAGAAATGAAAAATCACTGGTTTAATTCGGGCGTGGCGTTGGCAATCGGTCTTGTATTGTCTTCGCTGATCTTCGGCTGGTTTTATTCAAACGCGAAAAAAGGCGATGAAGCGGTGACGGTGACGGGTTCGGCGCGAAAGCGCATCAAATCCGATCTCGTTGTCTGGAGCGCGGGCATCAGTTATCAGGCTCCGCAACTGGCGGATGCGTATCGCTCGCTTTCGGAAAACATTCCGCGCGTCAAACAATATCTGATCGGCAAAGGAATCGCTGAAAATCAAATCACGATTTCGTCAATTTCGACGCAGACGCTGAAAAAACAGGACGAAAACGGTGTCGAAAGCTCGGAAATTACCGGTTATTCGCTGCGCCAGCAAATCGAAGTCCGCTCGAATGAGGTTGATAAAATCGCGCAGATCGCCCGCGAAGCGACCGAACTCATCAATCAGGGAATTTTGATCGAATCGAACGCGCCGCAATACAATTACACGCAGCTCGGCGATTTGAAAATCGAAATGCTCGGCGAAGCGGCAAAAGACGCGAAAACCCGCGCCGAAAAAATCGCCGACAGCACCGGCAACAAAATCGGTGCGGTGCGTTCCGCCCGAATGGGTGTAATGCAAATTACCGCCGCCGATTCGACCGAAGTTTCCGATGCCGGAATCAGCGATTCGACGACGATTGACAAAGACGTAACGGCGGTCGTCAACATCAGTTTCGCGGTCAATTAAGCTTCTAATACTGCGGAATATTCCTTGGCGGCAGGCTTTTCGATTGAGTTTGCCGCCGAGTTAGTTTTCGGCTCAAAGTAAAATCTTGATTGAGTTTGCCGTCAATCAAGTCTAAAATCTATTTATGAACACGATTGCCGAAAGCACAATTTCCTCTCTTTCGCGGAACGAAAAAGTCGAACTGCTGCAATGGCTGGTCAAAGATTTAAGCGATAGCTTTTCGGGTATCGAAAAAAATGCGGGCGTTTGCGGCGGCGCAGCGTGCATTCGGCAAACGCGGATTCCTGTTTGGGTTTTGGAAAATGCCCGCAGACAAGGCGTAAGCGAAGTTGATTTATTGCTGAATTATCCGACTTTGACTGCCAAAGACCTTGCCAATGCATGGGATTACGTTAATTCGCACCGTGAAGAAATCGAAAAAGATATTACCGAAAACGAAGATGAATAATGCATTTTTACGCCGACGAAAATTTTCCCTTTTTTGTAATCGCGGAGCTGCGAAATTTAGGACACGATGTTTTGACGGCTTTTGAGGACAACAAAGCAAATCAAAAAATTTCCGATGAAGAAGTTTTGCACAGAGCTGCCGAACTCGGTCGGGTGGTTCTAACACTAAACCGCCGGGATTTCAAAAAACTGCATACGGCAAACAATAGTCACGCAGGAATTTTTATCTGCACATTTGATTCCGACTTTGGCGGACAGGCTGTAAGAATTGCAGAAAAAGCGGCTGAAATTAAAACTGCAAACGGTCAGCTAGTTCGCATTTATCGTCCCGACAAATAATTTTGCGGCTGTAACAATTTGAATTATGATTTCGGTTTCGCGCGTGGGCGGTAATTTCCCCGTTCAAAAAAATATTAAATGCAAACTTTAGATTTAATCATCATTTTCGGTTATTTAATCGGCGTAACTCTATTCGGCGTGTGGTTTTCCGGCAAACAGGAAACGACCGAAGATTATTTCGTCGGCGATAGAAACGTGCCTTGGTGGGCGATTGCGGCTTCGATTGTGGCGACGGAAACTTCGACGATTACGTTTATTTCCGTTCCCGGAATCGCGTTTGCGCGCAACGGTAATTTCGAGTTTCTGCAAATCGTTTTCGGCTATTTATGCGGGCGCGTCGTTATTTCCCTGCTTTTTATCCCGATGTATTTTACGGGCGATTTGCAGACGGTTTATCAGCTTTTGGGAACGCGCTTCGGCTCGAAAGTGAAGATGCTCGCGTCCGCGCTGTTCGTCGTGATGCGAAACATCGCCGACGGAATTCGTCTGCTTTTAACGGCGATTGTTTTGGCGGCGGTTTATGTCTCGTTTGTGCCGACGGCTTCGGTTGAAACGGTAATCGTCGGCTCGATCATTCTGCTCGGCGTGGTGATGATCGTTTTCACGTTTTTCGGCGGAATGGAAGCCGTCATCTGGATCGAAGTCGTGCAGCTCGGCATTTATATCGGCGGCGCAATCGCCGCGGCAATCGTCATCGCGCAGCAAATTGACGGCGGATTTGCCGGTGCGGTCGCGGTCGGCGAACAATTTAATAAGTTTCAAGTTTTCGATTTCAATCTCGATTTTACGAAAACCTATACGTTCTGGTCGGGATTGATCGGCGGCTGTTTTCTAACAATGTCCACGCACGGAACCGATCAATATCTCGTGCAGCGTTATCTCTGCACGGACAAACCGAGCCGCGCGTCTTTGGCACTGCTTTCGAGCGGCGCGGTCGTTCTCGGTCAGTTTATCGGATTTTTGTTCATCGGCGTTCTGCTGTTCGCCTTTTACGCGCCGTATAACGCGGCGGAATACGCGAGCGCGGGCGTTTCCGGTTCGGGCATCGCGGCGACGTTTCCGTTTACCGGCGGCGACAAGGTTTTCCCCGACTTTATCACCAAATATATGCCTTCGGGTTTAAGCGGTTTGGTGATTGCGGCAATCTTCGCCGCCGCGCTTTCATCGTCGCTCAATTCCATCGCCGCCACTTTTGTCAACGATTTATACAAGCCGTTTGCGAAAGATAAATCAGACAAACATTTACTGAAAATATCCGGCTGGCTGACGCTCGTGATCGGCATTGTGCAAATCGTCGTCGCGCTCGTCGTAATGCGGCAAAATCGTTCCGCGCTCGACAACGCGCTGTCGGTCGCGTCATTATTTAATGGTCCGGTTCTCGGAGTGTTTCTCGTCGGCTCATTTATCAAACGCGCCAACGAAACGGCGGCTTTATGCGGAATGGCAGCGAGCATTTTGCTGATGCTTTACATCAAATTCTTCACGCCGCTCGCCTGGACGTGGTATGTTTTAATCGGCAGCTTGACAACATTTATAGTAGCGTGGCTGGCGAGTTTTATATTTAGAAACGAAAGATAAGTAATTTTATATAAAATGGTGAAAGTTTATGCAGCAAGTTAATATCGAACAGGCAAAAACGGATTTATCCGTTTTAATTAAAGCCGCGCTTAACGGCGAGGAGATTATTATCAGTCAAAACGAACAAGCCGCCGTAAAACTCGTGCCGACTTCGATTACCAAAGCGCATCCGAAATTCGGCAGCGCGAAGGGAAAAATAGAAATTGCCGACGATTTTGACGAGCCTTTAGAGGATTTTGCCGAATATCAATGAAACTTCTTTTGGATACACACATATTTTTGTGGTTTATTACCGCTGACAAAAGATTGAGTTTGTCGGCTCGGCAGTTGATCGAAGAAGGGGCTAACGATAAATTCGTCAGCGTCGCCAGCCTTTGGGAAATCGCTGTCAAACACAGTCTGAAAAAACTTACTTTAATTGATGAATTCGATACTTTGTTTCCCGCACAGATTAACAATAACGGCTTCGGTTTACTCGAGATAAAAACAGAACACCTGTCGGGATTGATAAATCTTCCGTTTCATCACTGGGACCCGTTTGACCGGCTGCTCGCCGCCCAAACTATTTACGAAAAATTTGAGATTATCAGCGTAGATGCTATTTTTGATTCGTATAACTTAATTCGTCATTCATAAATTCAAATGAAAGCACAAAAAATTTTCAACACTAATTTCGTTCGTTTTCTGGCGGCACTTCTTGTCGTCACCAACCTTTCGCTAAACGGTTTCGCCGCGCAAAAATTTCGTCCGTCTGACAAAGCGGACAAATGGGCGGACAAACAGCTCAAAAAAATGAGTCTCGAGGAAAAAGTCGGGCAGCTCGTTCATATCGGGATCAACGCCGATTTTCTCAATCGGGAGAGCGCGGAATATCTCGCTTTGAGACGACAAATCGTCGAAAACAAAGTCGGCGGCATTAACGTTTTCGTCGGCGGCGTTTACGACACGGTTCATCTGGTCAACCGGATGCAGGCGGAGGCGAAAATTCCGCTGCTGATTTCGGCGGACTTTGAAACCGGCGTGGCGATGCGCTTTCCCGACGCGGTAAATTTCCCCTGGAATATGGCGATTTCCGCGACCGGAAATCCCGATTTTGCACGGCGGCAGGGCGTGATTGTCGGGCGCGAATCGCGCGCGACCGGCGTGCAGCAGGTTTTCGCGCCGGTAATTGATGTCAATAATAACGCTGATAATCCGGTGATAAACGTGCGAAGTTACGGCGAAAACGCCGATGATGTCGCCAGATTCGGCGCGGCTTTTACCGAAGGCTTGCAGTCGGAAAACGTATTGGCGACGGCGAAACATTTTCCCGGTCACGGCGACACGGCGGTTGATTCGCATCGCGGTCTGCCGGTGATAAATTTTTCGCGGGAAAGATTGGAGAAAACCGAGTTCGTTCCGTTTCGCTCTTTAATCAACGCCGGAATCGGTTCGGTGATGATTTCCCATATTTCGATGCCGCAGCTCGATTCCGAAAAGGTCGAGCCGCTCAAACAATCAATCAAACCGTCTTATGCCGATTCGGAAGTTATCACCGAAGGCACGACGATTCCCGCGACGCTTTCGCCGAATATCGTTTCCGGGATTCTCAAAAAAGATATGAATTTCGACGGATTGATCGTTACCGACGCGCTCGATATGAGCGGTTTGACGCTTTATTTCAATCAGGAAGAAGCCGCCGTTCGCGCGATTCTGGCGGGAAACGACGTGCTGCTCAAACCGGCAAACGCTGACGCGGCGATTCGCGGCGTTCGGGAAGCGGTCAAATCAGGCAGAATCACGGAAGAACGACTCGATCAGTCGGTGCGAAAAATTCTTGCGTGGAAATATCATCTCGGTTTAAGCGAGAAGAAAATCACTTCGCTCGATGCGATTGACACGAGCGTTTCCGGCAAAGAAACAATTAAGCTCGCCGATGAAATCGCCGCCGACGCGATTACGCTCGTCAAAAATGAGGATAATGTTTTGCCCTTAAAAAGCGGCGCGAACGCCGTCGTTTTGTGCGTGACAAACGGCGAAGACCGCAATTTTGTGGGTAATTCTCTGACGGCGACGCTTCGCCAAAACGGTTTGAAGGTCGAAAGAATCGTGATTGACGAACGCTCGACCGAAAAGGAAATCGCCGACGCGATTGCCAAAGCCAAATCAGCCGAAATCGTCATCGCCGGTCTTTACGGGCGCGTTCGGTCGGGCGCGAAAAATTCAATTGGACTTCCCGTCGCCGGCGAAAAGGTTTTGCGCGAAGTTTTGCAAAGCAGCGTCAAAGTAATTTCCGCCGCGTTCGGTAATCCGTATCTGCTGCGCGGTTTTCCCGAAATGAAAAATTATATCGTTGCTTACGGCGATATGAATTCGCTTCAACGCGCAACCGGAAACGCGATCACCGGAAAAATTGATTTTAAGGGAAAACTGCCGATTACCGTCGGCGATTACCCGCGCGGAACCGGTTTGAATTGGCAGAAATAAAAGGTTTGCAAAAGTTTATTCAACCTTCGGTTCGGGATAATAATTAACCGATCAACGTCAGTTTTCTGACCTTATAATTTAAGTCGAGCTGTTTCTCGCGCCGGATGTCTGCCGAACGATCTCTTTTCTAATCGAAGGCGTTTCAAAAATTCCTTATCACCTTTTAGCGTTTTTTGCGCTCTTTGCGGTTAATTTTTTTCTGATATTTTTAACCGTAATAGAGCGCAAAGAATTATTTTGAGACGGCTTCTACAAAAAGGAAAAATCAAGCAAAACGAATTTACGTTCGATCCACAAAAAACTCTGCGCCGGAAGCGCAGAGTTTTTTAGTTATTTTCAGTTATTTGAAATTTGGTCGAGACTCATCCGGCTTACCGTCCGTCACCGTCGTCGGGTTCACCGGCGTTGTCATCATCGGTATCTTCGTCATCCGGCGTTCCGTCATTGTCGTCGTCATCGTCTTCTTCGTCGGGTGTGCCTTCGCCGTCGTCGTCGGTGGTGTCTTCGTCTTCGCTGTCGGAAATGCCGTCGTTATCGTCGTCCGGGTCTTTGGCATCGGGAATACCGTCGTCGTCGTCGTCGTCATCGTTGACGACCTCGGATTCTTCATCGCCTTCTTCCTCATCCTCGTCGGATTCGCCGTCATTATCGTCATCTGTGTCTTTTTCATCCGGCGTTCCGTCGCCGTCGTCATCGGCATCTTCGTCATCCGATTTGCCGTCGCCGTCGTCATCGGTAGTATCTTCGTCTTCGCCGTCTGAAATACCGTCGTTGTCATCGTCCGGGTCTTTGGCATCCGGGATGCCGTCGTTGTCGTCGTCGTCGTCAACTATTACCTTTTTCTCTTCGCCGTCTTCTTCGTATTCGCCGTCTTCGTCCGCATCCGATACGCCGTCGTTGTCATCGTCCGAGTCTTTAGCGTCCGGCGTTCCGTCATTATCGTCGTCATCGTCTTCTTCGTCGGGTGTGCCGTCGCCGTCGTCGTCGGTGGTGTCTTCGTCTTCGC
>JALYQJ010000129.1 GCA_030855875.1 Acidobacteriota bacterium | reverse complement strand
GCGCATCGTTTCGCCGGTTCTCGACGTTTGGAACGCGATTCCGGCGCGTGATTTTCCGAATTACGAATCGGGAACGTGGGGACCGAAAGATGCCGATTTGCTGCTCCAACAAGACGGGCGCAAATGGAAAAACACGATTGAATAGCTTTTTGATTGCTGCAAAATGAACCGAATCGTTAATATTTATCCGAATTTTGAAATTCTCAGCCAAACTGCGGCAGAAATGTTCGTCAATTTTGCGAATGAAGCGATTCGGGAACGAGGACGATTTACCGTCGCGCTCGCCGGCGGTTCGACTCCGAAATCGCTTTATCAATTACTTGCAACCCAACGATTTAATGACAAACTCGATTGGAAAAAGACTTTTTTCTTTTTCGGCGATGAACGAAATGTTTCGCCCGGCAATGCGGAAAGCAACTTTAAAATGGCGAACGAAATTTTATTCGAGCCTTTAATGTTTCCCGCCGGTAATATTTTTCGTTGGGAAACCGAATTGAAAAATGCCGAAATAATAGCTGAAAATTATGAAGAAACTATTAAAGATTTTTTTGTTTTGGCGGCGAATGAATTTCCTAGATTCGATTTGATTCTGCTCGGAATGGGCGACGACGGACACACGGCTTCGCTTTTTCCGTTTACCGATGCGTTAAATCAAACCGAAAAAATCGCGGCGGCAAATTACGTCGAAAAATTGCAAACGTCACGACTGACGCTGACATTTCCCGTGATAAATAATGCGGCGAACATCTTTTTTCTGGTTTCCGGCGCGAACAAAGCGGAAATTCTGCGCGAAGTTTTGGAAGGCGAATTTCAGCCGGAAAAATTCCCTTCGCAAAAGGTAAATCCTGAAAATGGCGATATTTATTGGCTGATTGAAGCAAATGCGGCGCAAAAATTGAGCAAATTTTAAATTTATTAATTCACAACAATGCTAATCCTGCGATATTTTTTTTACTTTTACTCAATTAACATTTAACATACATTCACGATTAGACTATGGAAATTGAGATAATTTCGGCTGCTGCAATACTCGTTGTTCTCGTTTTTCTGGCGACGATTGATATGTCGTTTTCTCATCTGTCGGATGTCAGTCTGCGCCGGATCGCGGCGGATTTTGAAGAAAACCAGAACACCCGTTCGGCAAATTTTTTCCGCGAGATTCTCGAAAATCGTCCGCGTTTTCGATTTGTTCTTTCATCGGCAATTCAGTTTTTGTTAATTATTTTCACCGTTTTAGTGACGTTAACGGTTCTTTATTTTACACAGGGAAACCGTTATCAACTGCTTATTTTTTCAATATTAATCGGACTCACTTTTTCCGTTATTTTTCGCCAGATCATTCCGCGTCTCATCGTCTGGAAAAACCCGGACAGCAAATTATTGTTTCTGCTTCCGCTCGTTCGTCCGCTTTACGCGGTTGTTTCGGCGGTTGTCAATCCGTTTGTTTCGCGGCGGCAAATCAAGGAACAGCTAAAACTTGAAATGACCCTTACTCCAGAAACGAATGATGAAAAATCGGATGATAACGACGACGATTTTCAGGCATTGATGGAAATCGGCGAAGCCGAAGGAATTATCGAGGAAAAAGAACGCAAATTAATTGAAACGATGGTCGAATTCAGCGATACGCGGGTCGGCGAAATAATGACTCCGCGCACCGAAATCTGCGCTCTGCAAATTGATTCGACTGTCAAAGCCGCACGCGATTTGATAATCGGAGAAAAATATTCGCGGATGCCGGTTTACCGCGATTCGATTGATAACGTCGAAGGCGTTATTTATGTCCGCGATTTGCTGAATGCGTGGGCGGAAGAAAAAGAAAATCAAACAATTGAAAAAATGCTGCGTCCGGCTTATTTCGTTCCCGAAACCAAATCCGTCGCCGAACTTTTAAAGGCTATGCAAATCAATCACGTTCAAATTGCGATTGTGGTTGACGAATACGGCGGCGTGGCGGGACTCGTTTCGGTCGAAGATATAATCGAAGAAATCGTCGGCGAAATCGAGGACGAAGACATCGAAGAAGAAGAAATTGTTGAAATTATCGAAGGCGAAGGCGGTTATTTCGACGTTCTCGGTTCGACCGAAATCGGCAAAATCGAACGTATTTTCGATATGGAAATCGAGGACGACGATTTTACGACCATTGCCGGACTCATCACGAGCGAAGCCGGTTATGTTCCGAAAGTCGGCGAAAAACTCCAATTTCGCGGGCTGAATGTGGAAATTTTGCAGGCGGACGAAAAGAAAATTTCGCTCGTGCGAATGCGAAGGTTTTCAGATGACGGCGATGTTATTAATTTGGACGAAACATAAGTCGGTCGGGAATTGTGATTTTTTGTTGTCAAAGCACGCTTTTTATGGTAAATCTTTTTTCAGTCAACAAAATTAATCAGTTTAGGTTTATGAGTTTTGTTTTCTAAATTTTCTAAAATTTTCAACAAGGAAGGGTAAAAAATATGCGTGATTTGTTTCGAGGCTTGATAGCCGGTGCTGCCGCTTACAAACTCGGCGGCGGTTTAATTTCAATGATTATCATTTTCGTGCTGGTCTTCTGGCTGCTCGGTAAATGTTAGATTATAATTTTTTCAATTGTAAAAAAGCGCGAATGTTTTTTAATATTCGCGCTTTTTTATTTTTTCAGTCGGAGCGCGGACATTTTTGTCCGCAATATCGCTCCAGCGATGAAAAGGCTTCATTTTATACAATATTGAATTCATTCAGAGCGTTTTTCGCGCTTCCGCGCTCAATGCGGACAGGGATGTCCGCGCTCCGGCTGAAAAATACAGACTTTTTCAATTTTCCCAACGTCTAAAATTTGAAAGTGAAAATTTTCTCTTTCCGAAAGCGCTTTTGATAGTATTCTCGTGCGTAATTGGTTTGAAAACACGAGCGAATGTTGAAGAATTTAACTGATGAGCAATTGGTCGGGTTGGCGGTTTCGGAAAATCCCGAGGCTTTCGGCGAAATCGTAAAGCGTTGGGAAAGAAAGATTTTCGCGCTCTGTTTCGGTATGCTCGGCTCTGAAGCTGATGCCCGCGACGCGACGCAGGAATCTTTTATCTCCGCCTATCGCAATCTGGCGAATTTTCGCGGCGAAGCAAAAGTTTCATCGTGGCTGCACCGAATCGCCGTCAATCAGTGTTTGACAATAAAAAGACTTGCAAAAACCCGTTCGGAAGATTTTTTGGACGAAGACGAATCGGCGGAAGACAAAACGTTTATTGCCCCGGCACATTTGTCGCCTGCACGGACAACTGAGCAAAACGAAAGATTGACGCTCGTTCGGCAGGCGGTCGGTTCGCTCCCGACGGATCTGCGGCAGGTAATCGTGATGAAGGAATTTGAAGAAATGACTTTTCAGGAGATTTCAGAAACTCTCGAATTACCTTTAAGCACGGTCAAAAGTCGTCTTTACGCCGCGCTCAAACAATTGCGTTTAAAGCTGGAGAGAACGCCGCTCGAAGTCGTTTGAGATTTTTTTATAAAATTATGCTGAATAATAATCATAATTCCGATTGCAGTTTTTCCGCCGAAATTCCGGCGTATCTTTACGGTGAAATCGGCAGACGCGAAAAATCCGGGTTTGAAAATCATCTGGAAAACTGCTCCTACTGCACCGACGCTCTGGCGGATTCGTCTTTCGCGCGTTTTTCCGTTCGTGAGTGGCGCGATACGGAGTTCGCTCAATTGAAAACGCCGGTCGTAAATATTCCATACGAGCGAAAAAATATCATTTCGGATGTTTCCAATTCGTGGCTCGCCCGTCTGCGCCAATACGTTTCACTCTCTCCGGCGTGGGCGACGGCGGGCGGCGCGATGGCGGTTTTGGCGATTGGCATCGGTCTGGTTTTTGCGGCGGTAAATTTGTTTCAAACTGTTGAAGTTGTGGAAGTTTATAATCAAAATTCTGCGAAAACAGCAGTTTCGCCAACGACGCAAGTTATCGTTCAGAAATCGGAAAATTTCTCCGAACAATCGCCGGAACCGCCGAATAAAAACGACGAACCGATTCAGCCCGAAGTCGCACGGCAAGATAGCCGGAATAGAACGATAGACGGTCAAAAAAGCAATGCATCAAAAATTTCAAATAATGCTGCGCCGAACAAAGTCGTAAAACGCAACCCGCAAAACGATTCGACAAATAATCGGCTTACTGCCAGAACGGTCAACAAAACTAATCTTACAAAAGCGCGGCAAATTCCCGCTTTGGTTAATTTTGAGGACGAAGAAGATAAAAGTCTGCGGTTGGCAGAATTGTTCGATGCAAATGAAACCGGAAAATAAATCGAAGATAAAAGTATGAAAAAATTCAACCTTTACAAATTTTTGCTGATTGGCTTGCTGTCAATTACATTTTTTTCGGCGGCGAACGCGCAGGAAGAAATGCCGCGCGGCGACGCACCGGCAAAGGAATTTAATAGTCCCGCGCCGCGACCGAATCTTTTACGCGAACTCGGACTAACGCGCGAACAGATGCAGCAAATCAAACAACTCAACATCGGCAGAAGACCGGCGATGATGAACGCTCAACAGCGTCAGCGCGAAGCAACGCGCAATCTTGATCGGGCGATTTACGCCGATTCGTTGAACGAAACGGAAATCGCGGCTCGTCTGAAAGAACTGCAATCCGCGCAAGCCGAAATTGCTAAACTGCGTTCGCTGAATGAACTCGAAGTGCGAAAAATTTTAACGCCGGAACAATTGGTGAAATTTCGTGAAGTGCGGCAGCGATTTGCGGAAATGCGCGAAAACTTTGAAAACCGTCCGAATAATCGGCGAAATGATCGGAACCGAAACGCGCCGAATCGCCGTTTTAACCGACAGCTTCGCAAAATTCCGAACGATTAAATTAACATTCAGCTTCCACAACTCCGCAAACATTCAAATTTTAGCCGATTCTTTAGGGAAATCGGCTATTTTTTTATTTGTTGTTTTTTACGGTTCGTTGTAACCTTGAGCAATATCGTTCGACTCCGGTTATTCGTGAAAAATCATTAATGAATCCGCTTGTTAAATTTTTATTTGAACTTCAGGAAATTAGTTTTTTAGTCTGGCGTTCGATCAAAGGCTTGTATAAAGGTCCGCGTTATGTCAGCGAAACCGTCCGACAGATGGATTTAATCGGTGTCGGCTCATTGGTCATCGTTATTTTAACGGGATTTTTTACCGGCGGCGTTTTGATTTTGCAAACTTATCCGACTTTTGAATATTACGGTTTGAGCAATCAAGTCGGAAAATCGGTTTCAACTTCGCTTATTCGAGAACTCGGTCCGGTTTTATCGGCTTTGATGGTTTCCGGCAGAGTCGGCTCGGCAATTGCCGCCGAACTCGGTTCGATGGTCGTTTCGCAGCAGATTGACGCGATGCGTGCGCTCGGAACTTCACCGATTCGCAAACTCGTCACGCCGCGCGTTATCGCGCTGATTTTTATGCTCCCGCTTTTAACCGTCGCCGCCGATATTTTTGGAATAATCGGCGGCGGAATCGTTTCTTCCCTAATATTTGATTTGGATACTTCGCTTTATATTACTTCGGTTCGTAACGGCGTAACGATTCAGGATTTAATCGGCGGCGTTATCAAACCGATATTTTTTGCATTTATCATCGGCTTCATTTCCTGTCATAAAGGCTTGACGACCGAAGGCGGAACGGTCGGAGTCGGAAATTCGACAACCAGCGCGGTTGTTCTTTCATCTATTCTTGTTATTATCGCTGATTTCTTTATTTCACGTCTTTTACAGGCGGTTTTCGGCGTGAGTCTTATTTAATTTTTTGCAAAATGTCGGATAAAACCACTCAATTCGAAACATCATCGCCGGAAACGGAAGGAATCGAAAAAACCAATCTCGAAGAGTATGAAGAAACCGATCTGGAAACTCCGACGGATAATATCGAAAGGATAACTCCGGCGATAGAATTTCGGGACGTTCGTTTGTTTTTCGACGATAAAGTTATTCTCGACGGCATCAGTTTTGTCGTCCGGCGCGGCGAAACGAAGGTCGTTTTAGGCGGTTCCGGCGGCGGGAAATCTACGATTATTAAACTGATTCTCGGTTTATTAAAACCCGATGAAGGTCAAATAATCATTGACGGCGAAGATATAACCGATTATGACGAAGCGCAAATGATGAGCATCCGAACGAAAATCGGGATGGTTTTTCAGGAAGGTGCGCTGTTCGATTCGCTTTCGGTTTATGAAAACGTCGCTTATCGTCTGCACGAAGCTGGAGTTGCGGAAGCCGATGTCGAACACGAAGTGCGGCGAATGCTGCGTTTCGTTGATCTCGAAGACGCGATTGACAAAATGCCGATTGAACTTTCCGGCGGAATGCGCCGCCGCGTCGGAATCGCGCGGGCGTTGGTCGGCAATCCGAGCATTGTTTTATTTGACGAACCGACCGCCGGACTCGACCCGCCGACCGCCAGAACGATTTGCGAACTGGCGATAAAATTACGCGATTTGGAAGATGCTTCTTCGATTTTCGTGACGCACGAAATGAATAACCTCGATTATCTTTCGTCGGAATATGCGGTGGTTGACGAGAACGGCGAAGTCAATTTTGAACTCGAAGGCGAAAAACTTTGCCTGATAAACACCGAAGTAATTATGCTTCGTGAAGGAAAAATTATTTTCAGCGGAAAGGACGAAGAATTAAAGCGTTCAAAAGAACCGTATATTCATCGCTTTATACGCGGGAAATGATATGATTTCGGCTCGTCCGAACCGAATTTCTACAATTAAATTATGCCGAGAACTCAGAAAAATTTATCTTTAAGTCAGCTGCGCGTCGGAATTTTCGTTCTGGTCGCACTTTTAATTTTGGGATTTTTAATTATCAATTCGACCGGAGAATTTAATCCGTTTGAGGAAAAACTTCTTCTAAAAGCCCGCTTTCCAGCCGCCGACGGACTGCGCGAAGGCGCGGAAGTGCAGCTTGCCGGAGTCGCCATCGGGAAAGTGGAAGAAGTTAGATTTTTGCCGCCCGGCAGCCCGGAAAATGAAAGAATCGAGGCTTTATTGTCCGTCACTCAAAATCTCGGCGGTGCGCCGATTAACGAGCGAATCAGAACCGATTCGACGGCGCAGCTTATCGCAATGTCGCTGCTCGCCAACGATAAAATGATAAACATTACGCCCGGAACTTCCGCCGGTTCGCCCGTCGCCGAAAATCACGTTTTGAATTCGACGACCACGATGTCTATCAATCAATTGACTCAAACCGGAAACGACCTTTTGCAGCAAATCAACAAACTGGCGATTCCGACCAATGAAATTCTGAACAAAGCCAATCGCGGCGAAGGAACGCTCGGCAAAATTATCAACGATGAATCGCTTTATCGAAATCTCGACACTGCCGTTGCCGAAACCCGTCTGACGGTTGTTAAATTACAAACGACACTGGACAAAATAAACAACGGCGACGGAAGCGCGGGAAAATTGCTAAATGACCCCGAACTTTACGACAGTCTGAACCGAACGGTCACACAGCTTGAAGGAATTTCGCAGGATTTGCGAGCCGGACGCGGCACAGCCGGAAAGTTTTTGACCGATGATGCGGTTTACAATGAAACCCGCGCCGTGATTAGCGAATTGCGCGATTCGGTGCGCGATCTGCGACCGACATTTGAAAGATTTAACAAAATCGCGGGCGATATTGATTTGATCACGACTGATTTGAGTCAGGGAAAAGGCTCAGCTGGTAAATTATTAAAGGACGAACAACTTTACGAAGAAGCCCGCGCGACTTTAGCGAAATTTAACTCGACGGCAACCAAACTCGACATCTTAATCGGCGACGCGCAAAGCGGGAAAGGAACAATCGGAAAACTTTTAACCGACGAAACGCTTTATAACAACGTCAATCAAACCGCTTCCAATATCAACCAGCTTTCATCCGAAGGCACAAAACTGATTTACGATTTTCGTCAGAATCCGAAAAAGTTTTTGCGTATAAAATTGAGTATTTTTTAATTCTCTCGTGCTGTTTAACGGTTAAAATAAAAACGACAGGCTTTCTAAACCTGTCATTTTTTATTTTGACTTCGAGAGCGAAACTCGAATATATAACACTAATTGGTGGGGACGGAGAGAGTCGAACTCTCATGGGTTTCCCCACAGCGACCTCAACACTGCGCGTATACCAATTCCGCCACGTCCCCGAAATCTTTCTTTTTCAATAAACAATCGCTGCGAGCATCTGTCAGCAGTTTTCGCTTTTACCGGCAGTTTGAATCATCTTTCGTTACAATACGACATTTAAGCAATCGAAAGATTTAACAAATTTATCTGTTTGCGTTTGTGACAACCGCCGTATTTGCATTCGTCGGCGCAGCGTTTGTGTTCGACTCAATCGCCGGAGCATTTGCCGCTGTATTAGCTGGTTGTATAGCAACATTAGTCGGCGCATTGAAAGCGGAATTTGTCGCCGTATTCGTGTTCAAATCGGTAATCGGCGGCTGCGTGGATTCAATCGGTGCTTCAGGATTAGCATTCAAAACCGAAACATTTCCCTGCAAAGCGGGCATTGCGATAAATAATGCCGAAAGCATAAAAAGACTTGCCGCAACAATGGTGATTTTCGATAGAACCGTCGCCGTTCCGCGCGGACCGAAAGCGGAACTGGAAATATTGCTCGTAAAAAGCGCGCCGGCATCAGTTTTCCCCGGCTGTAATAAAACCGAAACGATCAACGCCACACAGGAAATAAAAAATATTGTATAAAGAAAATAAATCAACTTCTTCCTCTTCTAAAAACTATCTATAATTTACAATTTTAGCGAAACTTTCCGCTTCGAGGCTTGCGCCGCCGACCAATGCTCCGTCAATATCAGCTTCGTTCATTAAATCGCTGATATTTTCCGGTTTGACCGAACCGCCGTAAAGAATCCGAATCGAATCTGCAATTTCCTTTGAGTGCGTTTCGGACAAGGTTTGACGGATAAAGCCGTGCATTTCTTGAGCCTGTCCGGGCGTGGCGGTTTTACCCGTTCCGATTGCCCAAACAGGCTCGTAAGCGATTATGATACGTTCCATATCCGCAACTGTCAACCGTCCGTGCCATTCACAAGTTGAGTTTTAACC